>DATEIG010000244.1:0-12184 GCA_035279185.1 Mycobacterium sp. | reverse complement strand
AGATTCGGTTCCGGTTCTGATTCCGGCTCGGGTGGGGCCTCGTCCAGCTCGTCCTGCTCGAAGGGTCGGAGGAGTGCTTCGGGGCGGTGGTAGTAGTTCACTTTGGCTTGGCCGTGGTCGAGGTCGGGGGGTGGGGTCCATTCGCATTCGCCGCGGGCGTTGATGGTGGTGGTCCAGCCGTATTCTTCGACGTAGCGGTTGTCGGTGCCGCAACCCAGGCTCATGTCGTCGACGTTGGTGAAGCCGCCGTCGCGCCAGGGCTTGCGGGCGTGGTGGCATTGGCAGCCGTAGGCGCCCACGGTGCAGCCCGGTTTGGAACAGCCGCCCTCGCGGGCGATGAGCATGATCCGCTGCGCGGGGGAGGCGACCCGCTTGGCGCGGAACAGGTTAAGCGCCGCACCGGTGGCGCCGTCGAAGATCGCGAGGTAGTGGTTGGCGTGGGCGCCCATCCGGATCACGTCTTTGATCGGGATCTTCGTGCCCCCGCCGGTGACCCCGATCCCGGCGCGGTGCTCCAGGTCTTGCAGGGTGGTGCGCACGATCACCGACACCGGCAGCCCATTGAGCTGGCCCAGGTCCCCACTCATCAACGCGATGCGCCCGATCACCAGCAGCGCATCATGCTGACGCTGCTGCAGCGTGCGGGTGTCGTTGTCGATCTGAGCCTGGGTCGGGGTGCCCGAGGTGCACGGTTCCTCATCGGCGGGGTTACACATCCCCGGGGCGGCGTACTTGGCGAACAGCACTTCCAGCACCGCCCACGCCTCCGGGGTGAGAACGCACTCCAGCGCGGTCATCGCATCACGGCCCTGCTTTCCGACGGCGACCGCGCGTTTGCGGGCCCGTTCGGTGTCGTCGGGTTCGGGACCGTCCTGATCGAGCAGGAACAGCCGCAACTCGGCGGCGTCCTTGACTTCCTTGGGCCCGACGCGGACCGCGTCGCGGACCGAATCGATCTCGAACTGCTCTCGGGTGGTGGTGTCGACCCAGGACGGCAGGTGTTTGATCGCAGCCCTGATCACGCCGACGTGTTCGCCGGTGATCAGCCCGGCGGCCTGGGCGGCGGCCACCGCGGGCAACACCGGAGCCAACGGTTCCCCGGTCACACTGCGGCGCGGTCCCAGCTCGGCGGCCTCGTGCAGGCGCCGGCCCGCCTCACTCGTGGATAGCCGCCACCGGATCCGCAGCACCTCGTTCCACGATTTGGCGCCCATCTCCTTGGCCGTGGTCTCGGCCTGCAACCGCGAGCTTGTCAAGATTTTTGTGTAAGTGGCGGGTTTACAGGTAGGGGTTGATGCGTTCGGGATAGTTGAGGACGAGTGATCCGAGTGCTTGTTTCCAGCCATTGGTGCGCGCGCCTTCGACGAGGCGTGTGAGGCGTTTGCGGTCTCCGGTCGCGAGGGGGTCGTCGTAGAACTTCTGGCGTTCTCGGGCGCGTTTGTCCTCGATGTTGCAGATCGCCAGCCACAGCAGTTTTACTGCGGCCTGATCGTTGGGGAAGTGTCCGCGGTTTTTGATGATCTTGCGTAATTGGTAGTTCAACGATTCGATCGCGTTGGTGGTGTAGATGATCCGCCGCAACTCTGGCGGGAACGCCAGGAACGGGACGAACCGCTCCCACGCGTTGCGCCAGGCGATCACCGTCGTCGGATTCGACTGTCCCAGAGTGGAATTGGCGAATTCCTCGAACGCTTCGGTTGCGGCATCAACGGTCGGTGCGGTGTACACGGTCTTGAGTGCGGCGGCGATGGCCTTGCGTTGACCGTAGGCCACGAACCGCATCGAGTTGCGGATCAGATGCACCACGCAGGTCTGAACTGTGGCGTACGGCCAGGTCGCCTCGACGGCCTCGGCGAAACCGGTCAGCCCGTCGGTGCAGACGATCAGGATGTCCTTCACGCCGCGGTTGGCCAGCTCGGCGCACACGCCGGCCCAGAATTTCGCGCCCTCGTTGGCGGTCACCCAGATCCCCAGCACGTGACGGATTCCGTCGAGATCGACACCGACGGCGATGTGCGCCGCCCTGTTCTTGACCTGATGACCGTCACGGATCTTGATCACCAGGGCGTCGAGGTAGACGATTGGATAGAGCTCCTCCAGCGGCCGTTTCTGCCACTGGACGACCTCCTCGAGCACCGCGTCGGTGATGTTGGAGATCGTCTCGTGCGACAGCTCGGTGCCGATCGTGGTGGCCAGATGATGCTGGATGTCGCGGATCGTCATCCCGCCGGCGTAGAGCGAGATGATCATGTCGTCGAGACCGCCCAGGCGCCGCGAACCCTTCGGGACCAGCGTGGGGCGGAAGCTGCCGTCACGGTCGCGTGGGATCGCCAACCCCACGTCGCCGACCTCACTGGCGACCGTCTTAGGGGTGAATCCGTTGCGGGCGTTGGGCAGTTCCCGCCCGACCGGATCGCCCTTCTCGTATCCGAGGTGATCGGTTAATTCGGCGGCCAGGCCCCGCTCAAGCACCGCTTTGACCATCTCGGGCAGAAACCCACCCGCACCGGTCAACTGCAACTGGCCCGCGTCGATCTTGGCCAGCACATCATCGAGAACACCCGCGGACTTCAACGCCTCCACGGCGTCAGCCCCAGACATCGGCTCGTCAGTGGTCACATCCATCAATACTGCTCCATTCACTAGGAGCCACAGCTACACAAACCATCTGATACGCCCAAGCGTTGCCGACCGAGTCCGAGCAGGCCGCGCGCAGCCGGGCGTAACCGGCGTCGACCGCATCGAGTGCGGCGCCGATCTCGGCTTGCTGCAGTGACTTCATGCCACCGACGGTATTCGAACGTGTGTTCTATCCGCCATGCCTGATCAGCGATCTGTGGATGAAACCGCCACTGTGGATGAACGGCCGCTCCGACTGCTTCTGTACCCTCACGGCCATGCCCGACGACGCGCGCGCCGACGCCGACGCCGACGACGACGGTCGCGTCTTCACCGGTCTCGGCATCGCGTCTACGGTGCTCGGCTTGGTGTCGGTCGCCGCCGTCGTGCTGGCGGTGATCATCTGGTCGGGCCACAGGGCCGACGCCGACGAGCGGGTTTATCAGACCCGGGTGCTCAACGCCGCCGCCGACTGGACCACCGTCCTGATCAACATGAACTCCGGCGACATCGACGCCAGCCTCCAGAAGCTGCACGACGGCACCGTCGGCGAACTGAACAACGAATTCGAGTCGGCCATCGAGCCGTACAAGAAGGTCGTCGCGACGCTGCAGTCGCGGACGAAAGGTCAGGTCGACTCCGTCGCCATCGAATCGATCTACCACCGACCCGAGACGCTGCCCGACGGCAGACCCGCTCCCGCGCCGACCCCGCAGCCCGCGCTGGCCGAGATGGTCAACCGCACCGACACCGTCATGGTGGTGGCGACGTCGATCAGCGACAACATCGGCGGGAAGCCGCAGACGCTGCGGTGGACGCTGCGGGTCGACGTCTCCGACGTCGACGGCAAGCTGCTGATCTCGAGGCTGGAGCAGTTGCAGTGAGAAACCGCCTGCGGGTGCTGGCCTTCGATGTCGTCGCGCCGCTCGCCGCCATCGCCGGGTTGATCTACATCGGCATGGCGATGGCCTGGCCGCTGTGGTGGGTGGCGGTCGCATCGGTGCTGATCCTGTTGATCGTCGAGGGCGTGATCGTCAACGTCGTGCTGGCGCGACGCGACGGCGTGACCGTCGGCACCGACGACGACGGGCCCGCCCTGCGACTGGCGGTCGTGGGCGTCGCCACCGTCGCCCTCGTCGCCGCGGTGGCCGTCGGCTACACGCAGTGGACGGTGCCCGACCGCGACTTCCGCAACGACAGCGCCGAGGTGGTCGGCATCGCCAGCAGCGTGGCCGAGGCAAGTGCCACCTTCACCCCGTCGAGCCCGACCGCCGCGATAGACCGCGCCGCAGCGCTGATGACGCCGGACCGGGCGGACAAGTACAAGACCGAATTCGCCGCTGTCGCAAAGCAATTGACGAGCAAGAACGTGTCGGCTCAGGCCAGGACGATCTCGGCGGGTGTCGAGGCCATCGGCCCCAGCGACGCCAGCGTCGCGGTGATGATGCGCGGCACGCAGAGCGTGCCCGGTAAGCCCGCCGACGTCGCGGTGCTCGCGCTGCGGGTGACACTGTCCAAGGACGGCGACCGTTGGCTGGTCGACGACGTCCTGCCCATCAACTCGCGCTGACGCGCTAGCCCTTGATGCTCCTCGCGTGCGCCGCGTAGTCCACCTTCAGGCAGCGGTCCATCACCACGGTCAGCCCGGCCGCTTCGCCGTCGCGCGCCACCTGCTCGTCCCACAGCCCCGACTGCAGCCACAGCGTCTTGGCTCCGACCTTGATGGCGTCGTCGAGCACCGCGGGCAGGTGTTCCTGACGCCGGAACACGTCGACGAGATCGGGCACGACGGGTAACGACGACAGGTCGGGGTATGTGGGCGTGCCGTCGACGTCGCTGACGGTCGGGTTCACGAGATACAACTCGTAGTCACTGGCGGCTTCGAGATACCGCCAGACGCCGTACACGGCGCGGGCCTTGTTGGCCGAGGCGCCGACGATCGCGACGGTTCTGGTCTCGCGCAGGATGGTCTCGATGTCGGCAGCCATGACTACCGGTATACCCGCGCGGCGGTCAGGCGCTGGAGTGCGATCCGCCGGCGCGGTGCGCCTTGATCTTCGCGAAGCGGTCGGACAGCCTGCTCATCCGGACCATCAGCGACGCGGGCGGGCTGCTGCGGCCCTCGAGGTAGCCGGCGAGGTCCTCCGGCGGCACGCCGATGCGCGACGCGAACTCCGTCGGCTTCAGGCCGGACCGGCCGACCATCACCCGGATCTGGCGGGCCACCTCGGCGCGCTCGTTGGCTTCCAGGTTCTCCCTGGTGCGGGTCAGCACTTCAGACAGTGCCTTCGAAACCCCGTACGGCCGTGTCGACTCCAACACCTCCTCGACTTGCCGTGCGGTCCTGCCGTACGGATCACGCTTGATCGCGGTGACGATGCGCTGCCACACCGTCAGGTCGTCGGTCTCCAGCGCCTCGCGGATCGCGGCCGTCGGCCAGAACTCCACGGGCTTGTCGTCATTGACGGGGTGGCGCGTCCGCTTCGGTGCGCCGGTCGGTATCCGTGCGGTCTCGGCGTCGGGTCGTGCGGCCCGTACCTCGGGAGCCACCGTCACCTCGCCTCCTCCAGCATCGCGACCGCCACCGACAGGCACCGCTCCCTGACTTTGGCCCAATCGGCCTCCGCTTCAGGGCCCGACATCGGGATGTCGAACTCATCCGACGGATGCGGATCGGCCAGTCGGCGCACCAGCTGCGTGGCCACCCATTGCTTCCTGGATGGCTCACCAGCGTAGTACCGATCCATTCCGGCCAGAACCACAGCGGCCGTTTGAGTCTCCATCGACTCGACCAAATCGGCAAACTCGGCGAAGTCTTTGGTGCTGTTACGGCACATGATGAGGTAGCTCTTCAGCCGGAGCGTCTCGGCGCCGGTGGGGATCGACAGCCGGTCGCCGGTGGGCAGCTGAACGTTGGTGGTCTCCATCGGGCTGTTGCGTTCGACGGGCGGGCGGTCGGTGTCGGCCTCGGTCTCCAGGGCGTCGAGCGCCACCGACAGCCTGCCGCGCCACATGGTCACGGGATGCATCGGCCGCGGTCCCCGCTTCAGCTTGACCGTCTTGCCGTTGCCTGTGCCGTTCGAGTGCCCGTTGGTAGTGCCGTTGGTACGCCCAGTGAGGGCATTGACGCAGTCCGAACCGTTGGACGGCAGGCAGCCGCTGAACGCCAGCGGATCGGCGACGGAGATCGTGTGCGGCGCCATGTGCTTGAGCTTGGCCGCCGACTTCACCACATTGCGGATGTCGATACCGGATGCGGCGAGCGTGGAGATGTCGTCGGGGATGATGACCAGATCGCCGATCTCGGCCTTCGGCAGCGGCTTCTCGAAGTCCACCGACGGCAGCAGCCTGTCCAGCCAGCGCGGCAGCCACCAGTTCCACTGGTCGAACATCGCCATCAGCGCCGGCACGAGGATCAGCCGCACCACTGTCGCGTCGACGGCGATCGCCACCGCGCACGCGACGCCGAGCTGGGCGACCAGCGGCATACCGGCGAACGCGAAGCCGATGAACACCGCGATCATGATCAACGCGGCGCTGGTGATCGTGCGCGCGCTGGTGCTGACGCCGTAGGCGACCGCATCGCGGGTGTTGTTGGTCTGCAGGAACCGCTCGCGGATACGGGTCAGCAGGAAGATCTCGTAATCCATCGACAGCCCGAACGTCATCGCCAGCACCAGTGGCGGGATCGTGGAATCCAACGACGAGATCTGCCGGAAGCCGAGCTCTTCCAGCCAGCCCCACTGGAAGACGATGACGAGGCTGCCGTAGGCCGCCGCGACCGACAGCACGGTCATCAGTACGCCCTTGAGCGCCAGGAACACCGAGCGGATCGACACGAGCAGCATCACGAACGCGATCAGCGCGACGAACCCGAACACGGCGGGCTGGGTTTTGGAGACCCTGTCGTCGAAGTCCTTGATCAGCGCGGTCGGACCGCCGACGTCGATCGTCGCCTTGTCGCCCACCACCGGCGGCAGCTGGGCCCGCATCCAGTCGACGGACTCACGGGCGGCCAAATCCTCGGGGTCCACCGACAGCACCGCCGAGACGAGCGCGCTGCGGTAGTCGTTGCCGAACACCGCGGGCTGCACGGTGACGACGTTCGGCGCCTGCGACATCCGCTGCTGCACTTCCTGCAGCAGCGGCTCCTTCGTCGGCGCGGAGGCCGAGTTGCCGTCGGGGAAGGTCACCAGCACACGGACCGGGCCGAGCGCGCCGGGGCCCAGCGCATCGGCCGCGGCGTTGACCCCGCCGCGTATCTCGTGCGTCGGGTCGAACTGTCGCTGCATGCTGTTTCCGAGCACCATCGAGAAGGCCGGGGCCGCGAGCGCGAGAAGGAGCACCGTCGCGCCGAGCGCCGACACCCAGGGCCGCCGCATCACCGCGCCGGTCCACCGCGTCCAGAACCGTGACTGCGTGGTCTCGGGCCGTCGCGACCAGTGCAGCAGCCACGACCGCTTCGCCGCGGCCCGCCCGAAGGTGGCCAGCACCGCGGGCGTCAGCGTCGTCGACGTCAGCACGGCGACCGCCACGGCGAGGATCGCCCCCGTCGCCATCGACACGAGCACCGGGGTGTTGATGAGGTAGATGCCGGTGACCGACGCGATGACGGTCAGCCCGGACAGCACGACGGCCAGGCCCGACGTGGCCATCGCCGCATCGGCCGCCTGTTCCGGTTCACGGCCCGCGCGCAGCTCCTCCCGGAACCGCATCAGGATGAACAGCGAGTAGTCGATCGCCAGCGCGATCCCGAACATCGACACCGTCGAGGTCACGAACACCGACATCGTCGTGTACATCGACAGCAGGTAGACCAGGCCCATCGTCACCGCGACCGTGCAGATGCCGAGAACCAGCGGCATCGCGGCGGCGGCCAGCGAGCCGAACACCGCGAGCAAAACAATCAGGACGATCGGAAGGTTCCACTGCTCGGCCTGCGCGATGTCGTGTTTGGTGGCCGCGGTCGCCGCGGCGCCCAGCGCGCCCTGACCGATGACGTACAGCTTGACCTTGCCGTCGGCCATTTGACCGGGCTGCTCGCCGTCGATGCCGACCTTCTGACGCAGCTGCTTGGCGACGTCGACAGCGCCGGTGTTGTTGAAGTCGAGTTGCAGCGTGACGACGTACGGCCGGTCGGGTTGCGGCGGCGGCTGCTGCGGGTTGGGCACCACCTTCACGCTCGGCACCTCGCCTGCGAGCCGCTCGAGGTGCGCGACGGCGGCGTCCATGTCGGCGAACGAGGCGTCCGCGCGCGGCGCGGCGACGAGGGCGAGCGGTGAGGCGCCCTGGTCGGGGAACTGCTCCTCGAGCTCTTGCTGGACGTAGAGCGACTGCGACCCGGTCACCTCGAAACCGCCGCCGGTGAGGTGACCGGACTGAGTCATCGCGAGATACACCGCGGGCACCAGGAGAAGCAGCCACACGACGAACACCGCCCAGCGGAATCTGCGCAGGCCACTGCTCAAGCGCATCATGAACTGCTGGATGTCTGTCCCGCTTTCTCCCCGCTCGCGTTACGTAGCGTGAGGATATCTCAGCGTGCCGCGGCACGACGCGGCCTAACTAAGGCCTTAACCTGCTCTCACCAGCTCCTTGTGAATTCCTCGGGCCTTGCCGGCAGCTATCCATCGCCTGGCGTTCACCTGGGCGTTGTCGTTGCTGGATTGGTTCGGTTCGGTCGGAAATGGCATTATGTCATCTTGGCCGCCACCGCGTCGGGGCCCATTCGCCACCGATCGCAGCCGTTTGCGGGGCGTACGTCGTCCGCAAATCGTAAGGAGTTGTCCCTTGTCCGAAATGTCCATGACGCACGCGACCGCCCGCCGCGGTCTGTTCGGCGCGTTCGCTGTCTGCGCCGCGGGAGGCGCGACCATCGCAGCGCTGACTGTGCCCTCAGCGTCCTCCATGCCGTCGGCAACCGCCGCGCCGGATCCGTGTGCGGCCAGCCAGGTGGCCAAGACCGTCGGATCGGTCGCGAATTCGACCGGTACCTACCTCGACTCCCATCCGCAGACCAACCAGGCGCTGACGACGATCTCCCAGCAGCAGGGTGGTCCGCAGTCGCTTGTCGCGCTGAAGTCGTACATGGACGCCAACCCCGCGGTCGCCAAGGACCTGCAGACGCTGCAGAAGCCGCTGGCCGATCTCGCGGGCCAGTGCAAGCTGCCGATCTCGATTCCGCAGGTGCTCGGTCTGATGCAGAACGCACAGCAGGGCGGTTTGCCGGCGACGCTGCCGGGAGCGCAGTCCGTCGGTGCGTCGGGGTCGACTTTGCCAGCCCAGTCCGCTCCGGCGTCGGCGATCGTTCAGGGCACGGGTCCGCTGCCCGGCCCGACGACGGTAGCCACGCGTTAGCCGAGCTGCGCCGCGCCCGCTGTGGGGCCGCAATACTGACCTGCGGTTTTTGACTTTTCCACAATCTGTTTCGCCGCAAGGCAGGAAAGTCGGCGGCGATTCTGATTAGCTTTCGGTGTCTGTAACCGCAATGGTTACTGCCATACCTCATTCGATGAAGGAGCCTGTAGATGTTGCTCTCTGCCCGTACGGCGCGGCGTGCGGTAGCTGGCGCGATCGGAACCGGCGCACTCGCCGGCGTGATGCTGTTCGGTGCTCTTCCGTCTGCGATGGCCGAGGAGCCCCCCAATTGCACCGCCGCCGATCTGGCCTTCACGGCCGCAGGCGTCTCCAAGGCGACGTCGGACTATCTCTTCAGCCATCCTGACGTCAACTTCTTCTTCACCAGCCTCGAAGGCAAGACCCGCGACGAGGTGCGCACCGAGGTGGACAAGTACATGGCCGCCAACCCGATCCAGAGGGGCGAGCTGACCGCGATCCGCCAGCCGTTGGTCGACATCAAGAACCGCTGCGGCGACACCAACGGCGACGGCATCGCAGACACCCCGTAATCGGCGTGCGGGTCGGCGGAGAGCCGCCCGCGGCCGCGCACGCGAGGAGCGATGACGGCACAGGAGAGCACCGGCCGAATGGTGCTCATGGTGGACGACGATCCCGACGTCAGAACGTCCGTCGCCCGCGGGCTGCGGCACTCGGGTTTCGACGTGCGGGTCGCCGCGAGCGGTAAAGAGGCGCTCCGGCTCCTGGCAGGGGAGAAGCACGACGCCCTCGTTCTGGATGTGCAGATGCCAGAACTCGACGGCGTCGCGGTGGTCACCGCGCTGCGCGCGCTGGGCAACGACATCCCCATCTGCGTGCTGTCCGCCCGCGACACCGTCAACGACCGCATCGCGGGACTCGAGGCGGGCGCTGACGACTATCTCACCAAGCCGTTCGACCTCGGTGAGTTGGTCGCGCGCCTGCACGCGCTGCTGCGCCGCACGAGCCACACGAACCAGTCGTCGGACAGCATGTCGGTCGGCCCGCTGACGATCGACACCGCGCGGCGGCTGGTGTTCGTCGACGGGGAACGGGTCGATCTGACCAAACGCGAATTCGATCTCCTGGCGGTGCTGGCCGAGAACGCGGGCGTGGTGCTGAGCCGCCAGCGGCTGCTCGAACTGGTCTGGGGATATGACTTCGACGTCGACACCAATGTGGCCGACGTGTTCATCAGCTATCTGCGGCGCAAGCTCGAGCGGGAGGGGCTGCCGCGGGTGATCCACACGGTGCGGGGCATCGGCTATGTCTTGCGGGACGAAGCGTAGCGAGTGCGCCGGATCGTCCGCTCTCCCTCGCTGCGCACCAGGGTCGCCCTCGCCGCGGCGACGGCCGCCGCCGCCGTGGTGGCGGTGTTCACGATCCTGACGTCGGTCGTTCTCGCGAACAACGATGCTGCGCAACTGGATCGGCGTCTGGATTCGATCGTCGAGGCCAGCATGTACCCCGAGCAGCTGTCCGATCCGCGGCAGGGGGTGCTGACGACGGGCCGGATGGAGTCCACCGGGCAGGTGGTGTTCCAACGCGGGCTGCAGTTGCCGCCGCTTCAGCCGGGCACCGCCGACGTCGTGGTGAACGGCGTCGACTATCGCGTGCGCACCATCCCCGTGGAGCAGCAGGGCGGCGTGCTGATGTCGATCGGCATCCGTGCCGACAGCATCCTCCTGAGCCGTGCGCGCATCCCGTTCTATGTGGCCGTCGGTCTGGTCACGGTGTTGATCGCCGCCGGTGTCGGGTGGCTGCTGTCCGGCCCGGCCATCCGGCCGCTGCGCCGGCTCACCGAGCACACCCGCAGGCTCGGCAAGGGCACCGAGGAGATGCCGAAGGTGCGGGGAGTCCGTGAAGCGGAACAACTTTCGGAAGCGATGACCGGAATGCTGAGCCGGCTCGCCGCCGCGCAGCAGGCCACGCAGGCGTCGCTTCAGGCCGCGCAGGACTTCGCCGCGAACGCCGCGCACGAATTGCGCACTCCGCTGACCGCGATGCGGGCCGACCTCGACACGCTGCGCATCCACAATCTGCCCGAGGACGAACGGGCCGAGGTCGTCAACGACCTGTCACGGGCGCAGCGCCGCGTCGAAGCGATCATCACCGCGCTCGGCCAGCTCGCCTCCGGTGAGCTCGCACAGGCGGAGGATCGCGAAATCATCGATATCACAGACCTTCTCGACAGGGTGGCCCGGGAGAACATGCGGCCGGGTGACCCGGTCGACGTGACGGTGGAGGCCGACGAGGACGTCGGCACGATCTGGGGCTGGCCGAGCGGCCTGCGGTTGGCCGTCGACAACCTGGTCCGCAACGCGGTGACGCACGGACCGGCGACCAGGATCATGCTGTCCGCCAGGCGGGTGGGCGACTCGATCACCATCACCGTCGACGACAACGGACGCGGCATACCCGCCGAGGAGCACACGAACGTGCTGGGCCGGTTCACCCGCGGGAGTACCGCTGCGCCAGGCGGTTCCGGGCTCGGGCTGGCGCTGGTCGCCCAGCAGGCCGCGCTGCACGACGGGGCGATCGAACTCGCCGACAGCCCCCTCGGGGGGTTGCGTGCCACGCTGACGGTCTCAGCGGCGGAGCCGCCGCCGGAGCGGGATCAACGCTGAGCGGGCTTGCGCCGCATGGCGGCAAGCGCTACCCGCCAGCCGAGTAGCACCACCGCGGTGGCTGCCGTCGCCACGATGATGAAACTCAGCGCGACACCGGCATTCGTGGCTTTGCGCAACAGCATTCCGATCGCGACCGTGCACAGCCACACCACCACGCCGGTCGGCATGACCGCGGTCGGACGCCGCCACGCGCGGCTGAGCAGCCAGCCCGCCGCGGTCCCGACCAGAAACGGCCATGCGGTTTCGGCGAGCCCGGCGACGGTCAGCCCTTCGGCGTGGCTGCGCCGGCCGACGAGGCAGAACAGCAGCACACCGACGACGTCGGCGAGGGCTGCGAGTGCGCTACTGCGTTTCATAGCTCATCACGTCGAGAACCAATGGGCTGAGCGAGGATTCGTCGCGGGGGGCGAAGCCTGGTTGCATGACGGCCGGCTTGCCCTTCAGCAGAGGGTCGAGGTCGTTCAACGACGCGATCCTGTTGTCGAGTGTGAACGAATCGATCAGGAACGGCAGCCCGTTCGACCGGAGCGGATCCGGCGTGCTCATCACGTGGAAGTGCA
>DATEIG010000243.1:0-11392 GCA_035279185.1 Mycobacterium sp. | reverse complement strand
CCGAGCGCCATGAGCGCGAACGCGAACGCCACGAACGGCAACGCGCCCTTGCTGTCGCTTCCGCGTCCGCCGAACTGCAGCGTCCGCAACCCGATCATGCCGATCAGCAGAATTCCGCTCAGCAACCCGATGAGCCGGATGTTCAGCCGCATGTCGCCGTTGAGGATGTGACTGAACTCGTGCCCGATCACCCCTTGCAACTCGTCGCGGTTGAGTTGGGCCAGCGCTCCCCCGGTGACCGCAATGGCCGCATCCGCGGGCGTGAATCCCGCTGCGAAGGCATTGATTCCGGGCTCACGCGGCATCACGAACAACCGCGGCGCCGGGACGCCGGACGCCAGCGACATCTCCTCGACGATGTTGACGAACCTGCGCAACTGCGGATCGGTGGTGGTCGGGTCGACGGGCACCGCACCGACGGATGCCGCGACCGCCGACCCGCCCTGCCGCAGCTTGATCGTCTTGACGAGCATGCCGCCTGCGATGACCAACAGCGTGAAGGCGGTGACGACGACGACCACGGCGAGAATCGTCGACGCGTCGAACTGCTGGTAGTCGTCGGACAGGTACATCAGGGCAAGCACGGCGGCGACGTCGATGGCCGCGACGAGCGCCACCACGGCGACGACGAACAGGAACACCAGCTTCAGCGTGGTGCCCTTGGCCGCGCGCTGATGCTCGAAGAAGTTCATGACCGCCGGTGGGTCAGAACTGGACCCTCGGCGCGTCCCGCATCTCCGGGTGCTCCGGCGGAATCTCCAGCAGTGCGGCGGGGCCGAAGTTGAACATGCCCGCGTAGACGCTGCCGGGGAAGGTCTCGCGCTTGTTGTTGTAGTTCATCACCGAGTCGTTGTAGGCCTGCCGCGCGAACGCGACCTTGTTCTCCGTGGAGGTCAGCTCCTCCGACAGCTGCATCATGTTCTGGTTGGCCTTGAGGTCGGGGTACTGCTCCATGACCACGTTGAGCCGACCCAGCGCGCCGTTCAACGCTTGCTGGCCCGCGGCCAGTTCCTGCATCGCCGCCGGGTCACCGGGATTGGCCTGCGCGGCCGCCAACCCGTTCATCGCGGCGCCACGCGCGGCCACGATCGCTTCCAGCGTCTGGCGCTCGTGGGCCATGTACCCCTTCGCCGTCTCGATCAGGTTGGGAATCAGATCGAAGCGGCGCCGCAACTGGACGTCGATCTGCGCGAACGCGTTCTTGTACGCGTTGCGCGCCCTGACCAGCCCGTTGTATCCGGCGATGACGACGATGACGAGAAGGACGATGACAACGGCCACGATGATGCCGATGACGAGTCCCATGAGGCCTCCCAGTGTCGGGTCACCGCATCTGATCTTGTGCGGTTTGCCGAAGCGTAGCGGTTGACCTCACGCGACGGGCGATTCTGCGTTCGACAGACCTCGACTGACGTAGCAGCGCGCCCACGCTCCCACCTCCACATCGGCGAAGACGCGAACAGATGGGTCGGCCTCGCGACTGAGCGCCGTGCCGTGAGCGGTTTACCCGTTCCGCTCGCCGCGACTGCCCGCCATCTCCGAATCCGCTGAGATATCGGCGGGTTCGTCATCGTCCGACGCCGTGTCGACATCCCCGGGCGCGGTCAGGTGCTCGAGCGTGCCGGTGATCTGGAGGAGGCGTTCGAGGTGCGGGGGGAGGTCCTCCAGGTGAAGCTGCGCGCCCGCGGACGACACCCGGCGGTGGATATCCAGCAGCCCCGAGAGGCCCGCCGAATCACAGAACGTCAGCATCGAGCAATCCAGATGGAGATGCCGTAGCGCAGGCTGCTCGGCCAACAGCCGCGAAACAGCTTCCACCACTTGCCGTGTGGTGACGTAGTCGAGGTCGCCGGCAAGGCGCACGGAGGCGGACCGGTCGGCGCCGTCCAGAGTCAGTGTCAGGTTCATGCGATCGTGGTGTCGTCGGTCGAGGGGCGGGTGTCGTCGGCAAGCGCGGTGTGCGCCGCACCGAGCAGGCGCAGACTACGCGGAAAATCCTTCAGCTGCTCGGCGAGCAGATCGAGGGCCGGGCGCAGTGAGGCACCCGGCACTCCGCGCGCCTCGAGAATCTCGGCCGTCCAGGTGACGAATCCGGTGAACAGGTCGTCGTGGTCGACGTAGAGCGCGGTCGCCAGATAGTCGACGATGTGCGCGATGTCCTCGGTGGTGCGCTGGAGTTGCAACTCGTCGTATGTGCGCATCGCGGGAAACCGGTCCGACAGTTGCGCGACGGTGTCCGCGACCAAGTGTGACGTCGACCGGCTGACCATCGTGTACTCCTGGTCGGCCAGATGCGGCAGATCGTCGATCGGTTGGTGCGTCGTCGTTGCGGCGTGCACAGGCGGAAAACCCTTCCTCAGTCGCTCTTCTGCTCCACGGGCATCGGGTGCCCACGCATCGGCACCCAGCTGATAGGCATAGCGGCCGTCGGGACCGAACGCGGCCCCACCCGCGAGCACGGTTGCCCCCGCGGCCTGGCTGGCGGTGATCGCGGCGTGTGCGGTGGGCAGCCGCGTGGGGATCGAACACGACAGCGCCACCGCGTCGGGCCCGTTGTGGTGGAGATGGGCGATCAGATGCGGCGTCGGCACCTGGGCGCCGAGGAAGTCCACCTGCCAGCCGCGCAGACGGAGCACTTCGGCCAGCAGCCGCGCGGGCAGCGCATGCCATTCGCCGTCGACACATGCCACGGTGACCCGACCGGCGGGCGGCGCGGGCACACTGGCGCGATGGTGAGCCAGAGCCGCGATGACGCGGTCGTTGATCGCGGTGGCCGCGTGCTCCTGCGCGACGGTGATGCGGTTGGCGGCCCACTCGAGGCCCACCTTCCGCTGGACCCCGGCGATCACGTCGAGCAAGACGTCCTCAGCCGGCACGCCGTCGTCAAGCATCGCGAACACCGTTGCGGCAGCGGCATATTCGTCACGGTCCATGACCGCTCCCCACAGCCGGTCGCGCGCAAGCTCGTAGTCTGCGGCGCTTCTTGTGCCCGCACCACTGTTGTTCGTGCTCAAGCGGTATACCGTCCGGCGGTGTGACCGTCGACCGCGCTCAGGTGTGTCCGGTGCGGTGCCGTGATCGCCACGACGGCGATGTCGTCATGGGTGCGCTCGTTGAGCCACTGCGTGGTGAGCATCAGAATCCGCTCCACGACGGCCTCGGGCGGCATGCCGATGCACTCGGCGAGCGCCCTCTTGAGGCGGTGTTCGCCGAACATGTCGTTGCCCAGCGGTCCGCCGTGCGCCTCGGTGACACCGTCGGTGTAGAGCAGGCAGGTCTCGCCGGGGGCGAGCGTCGTCTCCACCGAGCGGGCCTTGAAGTGGGGTAGCGCACCGACCAATGTGCCGCGGGTGTCCACCTGTTCGACGCGCCCGTCGTTGCGCACGATCAGCGGGGGCGGGTGCCCCGCGCAGGTGAGCCGCAGCCCCAGGTGGCCGTCACGGCGCGCGATCGAGGCCAGAACCAGTGTCGCGAAGCGGCTGTTGTCCGGGGACAGCATCGCGCCGTTGAGGAGCTTGAGCACTTCTTCGTGGTGATTCGCGAGTGGGGCGAGAGCCTGCAGGGTGTTGCGGATCTTGCCCGTCAGCACGGCAGCGTCGAGGCCCTTGCCGCATACATCGCCGAGCACCACGAGCGTCTCGTCGTCGGGCGTCGGTGCGGGGTGGACGTCGTAGAAGTCTCCGCCGACGACCTGGTGGTCTTCGGATGCGCGGTATCCGCCTGCCAGTTCGATTCCGTGCACCCGGTGAAGTCGGGGCGGCAGGAGTTCACGCATCAGGGTGCGGGTGGTGGCCGCCTGCTCCGCGTACAGCCGGGCAGCGGACAGCGCCGCACCCGCACGCGCGGCGAACAGTCGGGCCAGCACCTCCTCGCCCTCGCTGAACGCGGTGTGCGAGGAGCGTCGCAACAGGACAAGCGCTCCTGCGGGAACACCGTGTCCCGGCAGCGGGGTGATGACCACGGAGCCGACGGTGCCGTCGAAGCCCTTCGGCATCAGCCACTCGGGCAGCGTCGCCGGGTCGATCCAGCGCGACGGCACGGGAGGAAATCCCCGCAGCGCCTCACCGAGTCCGGCGATTTCAGTGGGGTCTGCAACGACGTCGCGGTGTTCAGCCGAGCCGTCGAGGCAGCTGCACACCACCGGCATCCGCCTGCCGGTCGGCGGAGCCACGAGCACCGCGGCGTCCGCCAGGTGCTTGGTGGCCATCTGGACGGTCGCTTCCATGCAGCGATCGATGTTCAGCGACGCGCCGAGGACCGCGGACGCCTCCGCCAGGAACGCGGTGCGCTCGCGTTCTTTGGTGAGGGACTGCTGTGTTTCCGCCAGGATGCGCGCGGTGTCCTCGACCAGGCACCACGCCACGTCGCCGCCTTCCAGCAGCGCGGGATGGGCGTCGAAGCCTCGGCCGTCGATGACGCCGGCGACCGCGGACGATTGCGCGGTGACGTCGCGGTGCGCCTGGGACAGCCACGCCGGTGTGACGTCCTTGATGGGCATTCCGGCGATGACGCCCGGCAGCACGGACATGGCCGAGTCGCTCATCGACTGGATGTCGCCCGCTCGGTCGACCACAAGCACAGGCCACGGAAGTGAGGACCATGGAGTGTCGAGATCGCTCGCGATCCCGACACGGGTTTCCTCACGCACAAATGCCTCCAGGGGTGAACAAAGAGGCCCACGTTTTCTGGAGGCCGGCTGTGCTGCACTCCCGACTATTCCGTAGAAGTGCCGAAGTCACAACCTCCGGTATTCGGCGCCGCCCACGACGCTGTGAAAACGCCGCCTGCCTTCGGCGTATTCGGGGCGGTCACGGTAGACGATCATCAGCGGACCTCGTTCGCCGTCGGGCTCACTGAACATGCCGAAGACGTCCTCCGGCTGCAGACCGACGATGCGGATGTAGTTTTTGACCAGCGCAATGAGCCCGCCGCTTTTCCACACCTTCGGCTCGAATGACTCGACGTACGGGTCGACATTCGTCGCTGCGAATGCATCGGCGTAACGATTGTCTGACGCTTCCTGCTTTTCGGCTTCCAGTGCGCTTTGAATTTCGCGCGAGGACATCTGCGGGTTCGCACGCTGAATGTCTTTGAGCCGACGGATGTCATCGCGAAAGCCCATGGCCGCGACTCTAACGTCGAGCTGAAACCCACGCGGGCGGATGCCGGTCGACCCACGGAGAAGCATCTTCGAGTTGCGCCGCGAGTTGCAGCAGGATCGTCTCGTCGGGCGCCATGAGTTGCACACCGATCGGCAGCCCGTCGCCGGTTGTGCCGAGCGGCAGTGAGATGGCGGCCCAGCCGGTCACATTCGCCAGCGACGTCCACCCCGTCGTCGCGAACTCCACGTCGAAGAACGCGCGGGTGGAACCACGTGGCTGGTCCAGCAGTGCGTAGGGCGGCGGGGGCGTCAGCAGCGTCGGCACCAAAAGCACGTCGTGCCCGGCCATTCCGGCGACGAAGCGGCGGGTCTGGGCGTGCACATCGGCGATGGCGCCCGCGTACTGCGCCCCGGTCGTGGTGAAGCCTTCCCGAACCATCACCCAGGTGCTCGGCTCGAACTCGTCCTCCTCTGGCGCGCGGCCCAGATGGCTTGTCGCCAGCGCGTGAAGCCCGACGTTGCTGACCGTGTGCAGGGTCGCTATCGCATCGGCGACGACGTCGGGATCTATTGTCGGAGCGCCCTGTTCGATGTCGTGACCGAGTTCTGCGAGCAACCCCGCCGTCGCCTCGACAGCGGACGCGACTGCGGGATCCGTCGGTGAGCCGGGGAACGGCGAAACCGTCGTCGTCAGGATGCGCTGCGGCGCGGGCTCGCGGGCGATCGCATCCAGGTAGGCGGTCGCGGGCGGGGTGGCGAAATACGGATCACCCGGTGCGGTGCCCGCGATGGCGTCGAGCAACGCGGCACTGTCCCGCACGGTACGGGTGAGACCGTTGGTGACCGCGAGCCCCTCCAGGGAGTGCCCCGCGTCCGGGGCGAACGAGCTTCTGCCCCGGCGCGGTTTGAGGCCGACGAGTCCGCAACACGACGCGGGCACGCGGATGGAGCCGGTGCCGTCGCCGCCCGATGCCACGGGGACGACGCCCGCGGCAACCGCGGCGGCCGATCCGCCGCTGGATCCGCCCGGCGTGATCGACGGCGACCACGGGTTGCCCGTTGGGCCGAAGAGCGAGGGCTCAGTGGTGCAGTGGTTGCCCCACTCCGGGGTGTTGGTCTTACCGAAGACGACCAGATCCGCCGCCAGGAATCGGTCGACAGTCCACGAATTCGCCTCGGCGACATGGGTGCGCAGCGCCCGCGACCCCATTGCCTCCGGCGCACCCGCGAGCGAGGCCCCGAGATCCTTGAGCAGGAAAGGCACCCCGGCCAGCGGACCGGATTCGCCGTGCCTGGCCCGGCCGGACGAATCGAGCTGGGCCGCCTGCTCGCGTCCGCGGTCGAACAGGTCGAGGATCACCGCGTTGAGGTCGCGCCCCTTCTCGAGCCGGACGATGGCCGCCTCGAGCAGTTCCAGTGCCGACACCTCGCCGGTCGCGACGAGCGCGCTCTGCCCGATCGCGTCGACGTCGGCGAGTTCGAAAGCCTGTGCAGAGTCCATCGATACAGGATTCTCTCCCCTGCCCGCCGGCCCGACAACCGGGTGGGCTCATCGGTACCGCGAGATAGCGTCTACGGTTGTCGATTCCGCTGATTCACCACCAGAGCGTCTCGTTCGCAGCGGCGGACGTCAGTGCACGCCCTCCATCTCGCGGCTGATCCACGGCGCGAGGGCGAACACCACGACACCCGCGACGATCGCCACCGCGCCGATGATCCCGAAGTAGGCGAACTCCCGGCTCGCGTCGTAATACTTGGCGAGCACCCCCGACATCGACGTTCCCAACCCGACGGAGAAGAAGTACAACGCCATCATCTGTGCCCGGAATGCTTCTGGGGCAAGCTTTGTCGTGACCGACAGGCCGATCGGTGACAGCAACAGCTCGGAGACCGCGAACACCGCGAGGACGGCCGCGACATACAGCGCCGGGACGGACTTGCCTTGCGTTCCTGCCATCGGCAGGAACAACAAGAACGCGATGCCCATACCGATGACGCCGTAGGCGAACTTCCGCGGCGTTGTCGGCGCCCGGTTGCCGAGTTTGGTCCACATGATCGCGAACAGCGGCGAGAGCAGGATGATCCACACGGGCTCAATGGATCCGATCCAGTTCGACGGCGCGGTCCACCCGAAGATCGACCAG
Source organism: Mycobacterium sp. (assembly GCA_035279185.1). Classification (GTDB taxonomy): domain Bacteria; phylum Actinomycetota; class Actinomycetes; order Mycobacteriales; family Mycobacteriaceae; genus Mycobacterium. Next base: position 4,147 of record DATEIG010000243.1, on the reverse strand, counting down.
TTCATGCGCTCGTCGGAGTAGACCGCGAGCACGGTGAAGATCTGCTGGAACAAGGACCAGAACACGGCGTTGGCGATGAAGAGTGGAATGAAGGCGCGCACGCGCGTCCGTTCGACCGCCTCGACCTTCGAGCTGGTGAGCATCACCGCGAAGTAGGCGATGGAGGCGACGATGATGACGCCCGTGGTGACCTGCGAAAGGTTCGCCAGCTTGACCAGGCCGGTGGCGAACGCGATGACGATGAGGACGACCACCCCGACAGCTGCCCCGGCGAAGACTTTGATACTGCTGCGGGGCAATGGATTCGGGACATGCCTGCCGTGGTCGCCGAGGTTCTTGCGGAAGAAGACGTACTGGGCGAGCCCGAGTGCCATACCGACCGCGGCCGCACCGAATCCCCAGTGGAAGCCGATGCGGGTCTGCAGCAGGCCGGTGATCAGCGGGCCGATGAACGCACCGAGGTTGATGCCCAGATAGAACAGTGTGAAGCCACCGTCGCAGCGCGGATCGCCCTTCTCGTAGAGCGTGCCCAGCAGCGACGACGCGTTCGCCTTCAACGCCCCCGAGCCCAGTGCGACCAACACAAGACCGGTGGCGACACCTGCGAGACCCGGGATGACCGCCAGCGCGATGTGGCCGCACATCACCACCACGCCGCCGTAGAACACCGTGCGCTCCATACCGAGAACGCGGTCGGCGATCCAGCCGCCGAGCACCGTGGACAGGTAAACCAGGCCGCCGTAGGCGCCGACGATTCCCGTGGCGGTGGCCTTCGGCAGCTCGAGACCGCCCTCGGTGACGCTGTAGTACAGGTAGTAACCGAGGATCGTGAGCATCCCATAGAACGAGAACCGTTCCCACAGTTCGACGCCGAAGAGATTGGCCAGACCGATGGGATGACCGAAAAGGGTGCGTCCGGTCGGCGTCTCGTCCGTTTGTCCCACTGTCGTCATGTGGCTCAGCTTTACATGCGAAGTGGCGCACGGGAAGGTGCGTGCGACGCGTCGCAGGTAGGCCGTCCGACGTTGTCACCGGGTCATGCAAAGCTGACGAGCATGGCGTTCAAGGTGCATTTCAGTGGACAGGCGCAACCGCAGGACTTCGGTGACGACGACGGGTTCGAGTTCCTCGAGGGCGGCGTGCTGGCCATCCACTTCGGCGACGAGGAGACGTGGGCGCAGTTCCACCCGCCGACGAAGTGGGATCACGTCATCGCGGACCCGGACCACCTCGCCGGTCTGAACACGCCCTACGTCGACGAAGAAGACGATGACCATTACACCGACGAGGAGTACGAGGACGACGACTACGAGACCGACGAGGCCGACGACGACTACGAGACCGACGAGGACGACAAGGACTAGGTGGACCGCCGTTTGCGTCTCGTGGGATGGCTGGCCACGAATTCGGCGTCGTAGAACGGTGACGATGTCGGCGCCTTGACCTGTTTGCGCTTCTCCGTTCGGCGCTGCAGCAACTCGACGAGCTCGACCGGTTTGACCCAGTCCGACGGCTCGACCGGGGCGCCTTCGCCGTTCTTCTTCGGCGTCGGATCAGGCTCGCGCGCGGTGGTCATTCTCATCGGCTTCCGTCGAGTTGCCTGCGCCGGCGAGGCGCGAACCATCCACCGACGCGGGTGGCGTGCAAACCATCACCGTGTCGTCGGCGATTGCCACTGAGACCTTTGCCATCGCAATCTTCCTCGTCAGCGTCCTGCGTGACCGGCCGTTGGCAAACCGGTTAGCTAATCATAATTGACACTTGCGATGATTTCTACGCATTCGGCCCGGATTGCTACGAGCGACCTGAAGAGCGCCGTCATCACGAGTCGTGCAACCGCATCAACTCGTACGGGGCCTGCTGAGGCCAGCCCGCGGGCGAGTTCCTCCCAGGTCTCCTGCCGTCCGTACGGCGTGAGGTCCAGCAAGTCGAAGACCATCTTGAAGCGCTTTCGAGCAGCGAGGCCGGCCCCCGCCCGGGCGATCTCCCATTCAGCGCGCGATACGACAGGCGGCATCGCGGTCATCTGCGCGACGCTCGGTTCTATCTGAAGTCGCTGATGACGTCGGCGACCCTGCGCACCTGTTCGACGTCGGAGCTCGTCGGGATGAGGTGGACCTCGTCGGTGCCGATCTCGTCGAACTGCTTCAGTACCGCCAGCAACTGGTTCTCGTCGCCTGCCCATCCGGTGGTGGGCGCCATGGCGTCGACGTATTCGGCCGGAATCCAGTTCATGTAGCGACGAAGATGTCGATGAACCTGTGCCCGCGCTTCGTCGCCGTCGCCGAGCGCGAACCAGAATGACGTCGCCAGAAGAGGTTTCGGTTTACCGGCCTGCGCCCACGCTGTTCGGGCCACATCGTAGAGCTCGTTTTGTTTGGCGGTGTCGAGGTCGAGTGTCGTCCCCGCGAGACCGTCGGCCCACGCCGCGGCCGACTGCACGGTCTTCGGACCCATCGTGCCGACGAGCAGCTTCGGTCCCGGCCTTTGAACGGGCAACGGCCCGACCGGTTCGACCGAGTCGGTCACCTTCTCGCCGGCCCAAACCCGTTGCATCACCGCAACCAGGTCTGCCATCCCTCGCATCGTCTGGGTCGCCGGATCGGCTCCGACCGCGTCGTAATCCTCGCGCCTGCCACCGATCCCCAAACCCACCGTGAGCCTGCCACCACTGAGCATGTCGCCGGTCGCGAGCGCTTTCGCCAGCATGACCGGGTCGTGCAACTGCGGCACGATCACCGTCGTCACCAGACGAACCCGGTTCGTCCAGGCCGCCAGGGCACCGAGAAGGGTGATCGCCTCCGGGTTGTCGAACGCGATCCGCTCACCCCAGCACAGTGATGCAAAGGGCCCGTCGTCGATCGTCCGTGCCCATGCCTCGAGGATTCCGGCATCGAGGTCGGGCTCCATCACCGGCATCGTCATCCCTACCTGCACGACCGCGATTGTGGCACGCGGCCACCCGTAGGCGGGCTCACCCGGTCATTCAGCGGGTTCGCGCACGAGCTCCGGCGGCCTCGGTCCGACCTCGTACAAGTGGTCGGGTGTGGCCAGCGAGGTCACGTCATAGGCGATCTGGCCCGCCGAATGTGCTTCGGGGACATCAGAGTTGACGAAGACCACGAGGGTTGCGTCGCGCTGCGGGAGATACACCGCCACCGTCGCGTAGCCGGGGATGTCGCCGTTGTGACCGAGCCAGCCGTGCGTGGTGAACATCGCGAAGTCGTATTCGACTCCTGGCGCCACCTCCGCGGCTGCGCTCACGCGCTGCGCCTGGGTGTCGGGCCGCAGCAGCGTCCCCCTGCCCAACGCTGCCGCCCACGTCTTCGTGTCGGCGGCGTTCGACACGATCTGACCGGCAGCGTCAGCCCAGGACGGATTCCACAGCGAGGCATCGAACACGGTGCCGTCGGGCGCTTCGGTGTAGCCGTGCGCGTAAGGGTCGGGCATCAAACCGTTCGGCGGATAGCTGGTCGCGGTCAACCCGAGCGGGTCGAAGATGTTCTGTTGCAGATAATCTGCGAAGGCCAGCCCGGTGACCTTCTCCACCACCATGCCGAGCAGGACGGCGTTGGTGTTGCAGTACTTGTATTCGGTGCCGGGAGGGAACTCCATCGGCTTGCGAAACGCCGCCTGCACGAGTTCTTGCGGAGTGGTCGCGAAAGCGTCCGGGCCGCTGGGTAGCTCGGTGTACACGCGGTTCAAGAAGGTGTCGGTTTCGCTGTAGTCGGGCAGCCCGCTGCGCATCCGGCCAAGCATGTCCAGCGTGATGACGTCGCCGGAAGGAACGCCGTCGACGTATTGCGAAATCGGATCGGACAGCCGGACCCTGCCCTGATCCACCAGCTGCAGTAGGGCGGTCCCGGTGAATGTCTTGGTGACGCTGCCGATGCGGGTGTGGTCGTCGATGTTCATCGGGACGCCGGTGGCGGTGTCCGCCACGCCGAACGCCCTGTCGTAGGAGATCTGTCCGGGGATGTCGAGGCGCACGATCGCGCCGGGCACACCCATCGCGGCGATCCTGGCCTCGATGACGGAGTCGAGCTGCGAGGCGAGATCGACGTCGGGGTCGGCCTCGACAGGCACCGCGCAGACGCTGCTGCCCACCAACAGCGTCGCGACCGTCGCCGACAGCTTCCGTAATGCG
>DATEIG010000242.1:0-4541 GCA_035279185.1 Mycobacterium sp. | reverse complement strand
TTACGAGTTGCTCGACCACCAGATCGCGCCGCTGCTGTGGGTGGCCGTCGTTCCCGCCGTGTTGAGCGTGGCGCTGGTCTTCCTGTCGCGCGAGGTGCGGCGGGTGCAGCCTGCGCAGCGCAAGGCGATCTTCGCGCGGGTTCGCGATCTTCCGCGCCGCTACTGGCGGGTGACGACGTTGTTGGTCGCGTTCGGCATCGTCAACTTCCCCGATGCGCTACTCCTTTTGCGGCTCAACGAGATCGGCTTCTCCGTCGTCGAGGTCATCCTCGCCTACGTCGGCTACAACTTGGTGTACGCGCTGACGAGCTATCCGGCGGGTCTGCTCGCCGACCGCCTGCCGCCGCCCGCGGTGTTCGGTATCGGGCTGATCTTCTTCGCGGTCGGCTACATCGGCCTCGGGCTGACCACCGACACCGTCACCGCGTGGGTCCTGATCGGGGTCTACGGGCTGTTCACCGGATGCACGGACGGCGTTGGCAAGGCGTGGATCTCGTCGCTGGTCGGCTCGGACCTGCAGGGCAGCGCCCAGGGTGTGTTCCAGGGCGCCAGCGGATTCGCCATCCTGATCGCGGGCGTGTGGGCCGGGCTGCTGTGGGGCGCCGACGGCACCCTGCCCCTGCTGATCTCGGGGGTGGCGGGCGCAGTGTTCGCCGTCGTGGTTCTCGTTGTGTCGCTGCGCTATCGGAGCGGGACGACGACCTCGACGTCGTCGAGCGCGTAGGGCGGCATCCCGACGCCGGTCACCTGGTATCCGCCCTGCTGGGTCCGTTCGGTGATCCGGCACTCGGCGCCCTGCTCGCCGATCGTCAACGTCGCCGGGCCGGGCGTGATCGCGTCGGACGGCGCATCGAGAACCGTTCCCTGCCAGTGGTACCGGCCGTCGATCGGATCCAGGCGGCCGGACAGCCGCACCCGCACCCGTCGCTCGTCGTCGCGCTGACGAAGGCTCGCCGGTCCGTCGTAGACCTCGTCGGCGACGCCGATGTGGCTGCTCAGATCGAACGCCGTCGGCGCGGCCTTCACCATCCGCTGCCAGAACGACGCGTCCGCACGCTCCGCCTTGTCAGGCCCACGCATGTGGAACGTGCGCTGCGTGCTGAACAACACCTCGATGCGGGTGCTGCGGTCGCGCCGCATGAGAGCGAGGCACTCGGCGACGTAGTCCAGTCGGGAATCGGCCACCGGGTCGCTGCCGCCGACCATGAAGTAGTTCGGTGCGCCATGCACAGCCACCCCGAGATACGGGGCGAGATCGTCCCGACCGGAACGCTTCTGGTTGGTGACGATGATGCGCGCGCGGCACGACGGCAGCGTCCAGGTGTGTGTGCTCTCGTCGAACACCGCGTCGGCGAGGTCGACGCCGTCGAGCACGACAACGCCACTGATCCCCGCTTTCGCGAGCCGTTGTTCGGCGCAGTCCACCCCGACGACCGCGACGTCGTGGACGTCGGCCGTCATGCGGGCAGGAAACCGGTGCGCCGCCACATCCGTCGCGAGATGCGACCCATCAGGCCGACCTCCTCGAGGAACGCCGCCAGCGGCGCGAAGCCGCTGGTCTGCACCTCGCGTCGATGCGGGCTCGTGCGGGCCAGGTGGCGCGCACGGTCGGCGTCGAGCCCGACGCGGTGGTACGGGACCCGGTTGGTGAACAGGAAGCGGAAGAAGTAGCCGCCGAGCCCGTTGATGCTGCGGATGTACAGCCGCGGGATCCGGCCCATCGTCGGTGTGCGTTTGCGCAGACCGTCGCGGGCGAACTGAATGTGGCGGGCTTCCTCGGTGACGTGAATCCGCATGAGCCGCTGCACCATCGGCTGCAGGTCGTCGTCGTCCATCATCTGCCGCTGCAGTGAGTCGAAGATCTCCTCGCCGATCAACGCGGCCACCCACAGCACCGAGCCGACGAACGCGAACGGCAGCGTGTTGATGATCATCCGGTGATACCGGCGCGGCTGCACCGGCTTGGCGCCGACATGCTCGATGGCCTTGCCGAACATCACCATGTGGCGGGTCTCGTCGCCGAGTTCGGTGAGCTCGTAGTGCGTCGCCCGCGCCGTCGGATCCTGGTGCATCATCTTGCGCAGCAGCGCCTGGTTGAGGATGTTCTCGAACCAGATGCCCGCCGACAGCGTGTTGACGAGTTCCTGCCGCGACAGCTCGATCTGCTGCTCGCGGGTCATCTCGTCCCACATCGGCGTGTTGTACAGCGACACGCACCGCGGCGGCAGGAAGAACTTGTCGGGGTCGAGAGGCGCGTCCCAGTCGATGTCGACCACAGGCGCGTAGGACTTCTTCACCGACCCTTTGAGCAGGCGTTCGGCGAACTCCTGGCGGGTCGATCCGGTTGGCCGCACCGACGCGGTCATAGTCGCCTCCAAGTGAGTAGACGCTTCTGCTCAAAGTAAAGGAGCCGACCGCAAAGATGTCAATACCCGCGGTACCGGATACTTTCGTTCACGGTCCGTTTGACGTAGGCGTCACCGGGTAACGGGTCCGCTATGACCACCGAGAAGTCCGTCGACACCCGGCCTCCCGATCCCGACGACCCGAGGAAGCCGGACTCGCCGACCGATCTCACCAAGCCGTCGCTGCTGTTCGTCCTGCGCAAGACCCTGCGCGAGTTCCAGCACGATCAGTGCACCGATCTCGCCGCCGCGCTGACGTATTACGCTGTGCTGTCGCTGTTTCCGGCGCTTCTGGCGTTGGTGTCGCTGCTCGGTGTGTTCGGCCAGGGCCGCAAGACCGTGGACGCCGTACTGGGAACGGCCTCCGGCGTCGTGCCGAGCGACGCCATGAACCTGCTGCGCCCCACGATCGAGCAGTTGGTGCAGTCGCCGTCGGCCGGCATCGCGTTGGTCACCGGCCTCCTCGGCGCGCTGTGGTCGGCGTCGGGCTACATCGGCGCGTTCGGCCGCGCGATGAACCGGATCTACGAGATCGAGGAGGGCCGCCCGGTGTGGAAGCTGCGGCCGCTGCAGCTGCTCCTCACGCTGGCCGGTCTTGTGCTCGCGGCCGTCGTAGCGGTGATGCTTGCGGTCAGCGGGCCGATCGCCGAAAAGGTCGGCGGTGCGATAGGGCTCGGCTCGGTCGCCGTCACGACGTGGAACATCGCGAAGTGGCCGGTGATCCTCGTCTGCGTGGTGGTCGCGGTCGCCGTGCTGTACTACGCGACACCGAACGTCAGGCAGCCGAAGTTCCGCTGGATCAGCATCGGCGCGGGCTTCGCGATCCTGATGTGGCTGCTGGCGTCCGTGCTGTTCGGGTTCTACGTGGCCAACTTCAGCAGCTACAACAAGACCTACGGTGCGCTGGGCGGGGTGATCGTGTTCCTGCTCTGGCTGTGGATCACGAACCTGGCGTTGCTGTTCGGGGCCGAACTGGACGCCGAGCTCGAACGGGGCAGGCAACTGCAGGCGGGGCTGCCCGCGGAACGCGAACTGCAGCTGCCGCCGCGCGACACCCGGGTGCTGGACAAGAACGAGGCGGCCGAGCAGAAGGACATCGAGCGCGCCGAGGAACTGCGCCGCACCAAGGGCAAAGACGAGTAGCGCATACTCACGGGCGTGACTCGACGGATTCACGTCATCGGCATCGGAGCGGGCGATCCGGGCTACGTGACGGCGGAGGCCGTCGAGGCGCTCAACGACACCCAGGTGTTCTTCGCGATGGACAAAGGGGACGCGAAAAGCGACCTGATCTCGCTTCGGCGTCAGATCTGCGAGCGGTTCATCCGCGAGCCCGCCTACCGGTTCGTCGAACTGGCGGATCCGCCGCGCGCGAAGGACATCGGGTACCGGCAGGCCGTCGCGGACTGGCATGCCGCACGGGCCGACATCTGGGCGGCAGCCATCGAGCGCGAACTCGGGCCCGACGGCGTCGGCGCCTTCCTCGCATGGGGCGATCCGTCGCTGTACGACAGCACGCTGCGCATCCTCGACATGGTGGGCCTGCGGGTGGATTTCTCGTACGACGTCATCCCGGGCATCACCGCGATCCAGGCGCTGACGGCCCGACATCGCATACCGCTCAACGACATCGGTGAGCCGGTGCTGATCACCACCGGCAGGCGGCTCTCCGCGGACGGGTTGACGGGGACCGCGGTCGTGATGCTCGACGGTGACTGCGCGTTCCAGTCCTGCCCGCCGGACACGCGAATCTGGTGGGGCGCCTACCTCGGCACTCCCGACGAACTGCTGGTGTCGGGGACCGTCGGCGAGGTCAGCGAGCGGATCGTCGATCTGCGGGCCGAGGCGCGGACGCGCCACGGGTGGATCATGGACACGTATCTGCTGCGGCTGGCATAAGCTGGAGATATGGCATTTCTGCTGCGTGTGGCGTTGACCGGATTCGCTTTGTGGATAGTCACGCTGGTCGTTTCCGGTATCGACTTCGTCGGTGGTGACACCACCCTGCAGCGCGTCGGCATCATCCTGTTCGTCGCGCTGATCTTCGGCGTGGTCAACGCGATCATCAAGCCGATCGTGCAGATCATCTCGTTTCCGCTCTACATCCTCACGCTCGGCCTGATCCACGTCGTCATC
>DATEIG010000241.1:0-7481 GCA_035279185.1 Mycobacterium sp. | reverse complement strand
GTCCCCCCACACACCGGGACCGGTTGCCAGCGAGTCCGCCTCGGCCAGCGCGTGCAACAGCTCGAGCAGCACGGTGTCACCGTCGAGCGCTTCGACGACCGCCTCGATGGTCTTGGCATCCTGGAGATCGCGGCGGGTCGCGGTGTGCGGAAGCAGCAGGTGGTGTCGCACCACCTTGGAGAGCAGCTCGATGTCCGACGGCCACAGTCCCAGGCGCGTGCCGATCTGCGTGGCGAGCTCGGCTCCGATGACGCTGTGATCGCCTCCCCTGCCCTTGCCGATGTCATGGCACAGCGCGCCGAGCAGGAGCAGATCCGGTCGGGATACCCGGGTGGTGAACGCGCTTGCCCGGGAGACCGTTTCGACGAGATGACGGTCGACGGTCCAGATGTGCACGACGTCGCGGGGCGGCAGGTCGCGCACGGCACCCCATTCGGGAAACAGCCTCCCCCACAGACCGGTCCGGTCCAGCGCTTCGATGGTGGCCACCGCCGACGGTCCCGCGGCGAGCATCACCAGGAGGTCCTTCAGCGCCTGCGCCGGCCACGGTGTGCGCAGTTCGGGTGCGGTCTGGCCCAGCCGCCCCAATGTAGAGGCGGCCATCGGCAGACCGGTGGTGGCCGATGCGGCCGCCACCCGCAGAATCAGGCCCGGATCGCGCTCGGGTCGCGCGTCGCGGGCGAGGATGACCTCGCCGTTGAACTCGATGACGCCTTCGTCGAGCGGGCGACGGATCGGGCGCCGCAACGCGGCGAAGCCCCGGCGCGGAAGCGCGTTGGCGGCGGTGCGAATCCCGGCTTCGACGTAGAAGCTGATGGTTCGGGCGGCGTCGGACAGGGTTCGGGCCAGGTCGAAGCGGTCGCCGATGTGCAACGCCGCGCCGATCTCGTCGGCGTGCTGGGCCAGCACGAGGTCGCGGCCACGGCCGGCCACCCGGTGCAACTCGGTGCGAACGTTGAGAAGGGCGAGGTGCGCGTCGCCGAGCGTTCCTGTCGGCGAGGCCAGTGACCGACTCGGGTAGACGTCGGCCAATTGTGCGATGGCCAGCGCGTTGAGCAATTGCACGTCGCGCAGACCGCCGCGGCCGCTCTTCAGGTCCGGCTCGGCGCGGTGGGCGATCTCGCCGCTGCGTTCCCACCGCCCCCTGGTGTGTTCGACGAGTTCGTCGAAGCGCGAAGCGATCCCGGTACGCCACTGTCTGCGGGCCCCACCGACCAACAGCGACGACAGGTCGGCGTCCCCCGCGATATGCCGGACCTCGAGCATCGCCAGTCCGGCCGAGATGTCCTGTGCGGCAACCTTGGTCGCCTCGCTGACGGTCCGTACGCTGTGGTCGAGCCGAATGTTGGCGTCCCACAGCGGATACCACAGTTTCTCGGCGACCTCGCTGACCAGTTTCTTGGGCAGGTTGTCGTGCAGCAGCATCAGGTCGAGGTCGGAGTACGGGATGAGTTCGCGGCGCCCGAGGCCGCCGGTGGCGACGATCGCGAAGCCGCTTGTTTCGGTGATGCCGATTTCGGCGGCCTTTGTCGAGAGCCAGAATTCGTGTAGATCGACCCATGCGTCGCGAAGCGCGGCCGCATCGAGGTGATGAGACCCGGAGAGCAGCTTGTCGCAGGCCGCGGTCAGGTCGGTCGCGGCTTTCGACGAGACCGCCGCCGGAGTCTCCGATGAGGAAGCTCCGGCGGCGGAATCTGGTTGCTGCTCAGCCATTTCGTGTCCTCCCGCGGCCCTTTGCCTTCTAACGCTCACGGTGCGAGGCCGGGAGACGACGTCTCAGCGTGACTGGTCTACAGGGCGTCGGACCCCCGCTCACCGGTGCGAACTCGAACCACGGTGTCGACCGGGCTCACCCACACCTTGCCGTCGCCGATCTTGCCGGTGCGAGCGGCCTGCACGATCACGTCCACCACCTTGTCGACGGCGGTGTCGTCGACAAGCACCTCGATGCGCACCTTCGGCACGAAGTCAACGGAGTACTCCGCGCCGCGGTACACCTCGGTGTGGCCCTTCTGACGGCCGTAGCCCTGCACCTCGCTGACGGTCATGCCCAGGATCCCCGTCTGCTCGAGGCCGGTCTTGACGTCTTCGAGCGTGAACGGCTTGACGATCGCAGTAATCAGCTTCATGTTCTCCCTTATCCCTCCACGCCCGGGTGACGACCGAGTGATGAACTGGCTCCGACCGATGCGAAGTCGTAGCCGGTCTCGGCATGTTCGGCTTCGTCAGGCCCGGTTGACTCATCTTCCTCGCTAAGGCGCAGCCCCACGGTGAATTTCACTATCAGAGCCAAGATAGCCGTCGCAATCGCGCAGTAAACGAGAACCGCACCGGCTCCCACCGCCTGGCGCCACAGCTGGTCGACACCGCCGCCGTAGAAGAGGCCGGCCACCCCTGCGCCCGTTTCCGGCGCGGCGACCAGGCCGATCAGCAGCGTGCCCAGGAGGCCGCCGACGAGGTGGACGCCGACCACGTCGAGCGAATCGTCAAAGCCGAGTTTGTATTTCAGGCCGACAGCCAGGGCGCACACGATACCCGCCACAACTCCGATGACCAACGCGCCCACGACGTTGACCGACGAGCATGACGGCGTGATGGCGACCAGGCCCGCCACGATGCCCGAGGCGGCGCCGAGCGAGGTGGCCTTGCCGTCGCGGATGCGCTCCGTCAGCAACCAGCCCAGCATCGCCGCGGCCGTTGCGACCGTGGTGGTGACGAATGTCGAGCCCGCGAGGCCGCCCGACGAGGTGGCCGACCCGGCGTTGAAGCCGTACCAGCCGAACCACAGCAGACCGGCGCCGAGCATGACGAACGGCAGATTGTGCGGACGCATCGGGGTGCCCGGCCAGCCCTTGCGCTTGCCGAGGATGATGGCCAGCACCAGGCCGGCGGTGCCGGCGTTGATGTGAACCGCTGTGCCACCTGCGAAGTCGATCGCGGCGAGCTTGTTGGCGATCCAGCCGCCGTACTCGGCGGTGACCCCGTCGAACGCGAACACCCAGTGGGCGACCGGGAAATACACGAACGTGGCCCACAGTGCCGAGAACAACAGCCAGCCGCCGAACTTGATGCGGTCGGCGACCGCACCGGAGATCAGGGCCACCGTGATGATCGCGAACATCAACTGGAAGGCCACGAACACCGTCATCGGCAGAGTTCCGGCAAGCGGGATGTTCACCGCCTCGGCCGCTTCCACCCCGGCACTCGGATCGGCCACGACTTCGGCCGCGGCGTTACCGCCGAGGAGGCCTTTGAGGCCGAAATATTGAGCGGGGTTGCCGAACAGGTTGCCCACATCGTTGCCGAAGGCAACCGAGTAGCCGTACAGCACCCAGAGCACCGTCACGACGCCCATGGCGCTGACGCTCATCATGATCATGTTGAGCACGCCCTTGGCGCGGACCATGCCGCCATAGAAGAACGCCAGGCCAGGCGTCATCAGCAGCACCAGCGCCGAGCTTGCCAGCAACCATGCCGTATCCCCGGTATCGGGGATGCCCATCAACGGGAATCCGTCCACTCGCAGTTTCCTCCTTCGACCGAGGCAGGGCCGCAAAGGTTTTGCGACCGTCGACCTGGTCTTCAGACAATGCTGAGTGGTTGTTTCGTCGAAGACGCCTTGGCGTTTCGCTCGTGTGAACGGATGGCCCGGTTAGGTTTCGCCGGTGTTACATCGGGACGTTTTGAGGCGCTTTCGGCTACCCGAGGAGCGCGTCGACGAAGGCGCCGGGCTCGAACGGGGCGAGGTCGTCGGGACCCTCACCGAGGCCGACGAGCTTGACCGGCACACCCAGTTCCTGTTGAACACGGAACACGATTCCGCCCTTGGCCGTGCCGTCGAGTTTCGTCAACACCACCCCGGTGATGTCGACGACGTCGGCGAACACCCGCGCCTGCGCCAGCCCGTTCTGCCCGATCGTCGCGTCGAGCACGAGAAGGACCTCGTCCACCGCTGCCCGCTTGCTCACGACGCGCTTGACCTTGCCGAGTTCGTCCATCAACCCGGTCTTGGTGTGCAATCGGCCCGCGGTGTCGATGAGCACGACGTCGGCGCCCTCGTCGATGCCCTTGTCGACGGCGTCGAACGCCACCGAGGCGGGATCGGCGCCCTCGGCGCCCCTGATGACCTGCGCGCCCACCCGCGACGCCCACGCCTGCAGCTGGTCGGCCGCCGCGGCGCGGAAGGTGTCGGCCGCGCCGAGCACCACCCTGCGGCCGTCGGCGACCAGCACCCGCGCCAGCTTGCCGACCGTCGTGGTCTTGCCTGTGCCGTTGACCCCGACGACCAGCAGCACTGAGGGGTGGTCCTCGTGGGGCAGCGCCCTGATCGAACGGTCGAGGTTGGGCTGCAGTTCGGCGACCAGCACCTCGCGCAACACCGTGCGCGCATCCGCCTCGGTGCGCACCCGGCCGCTGGCCAGCCGTTCGCGCAGCGCGGTGACCACGGACTCGGTCGTCACCGCGCCGAGGTCGGCGATCAGAAGCGTGTCCTCGACGGCTTCCCAGGAGTCCTCGTCGAGGTCGCCGCCGCCGAGCAGGCCGAGCATGCTGCGGCCGAGCGCGTTCTGCGATTTCGACAGCCGACCCCGCAGCCGCTCCAGGCGGCCCTCTGTCGGTGCGATGGCATCGACGTCGGGGGCGGCAGGGGGCTCGGGCTCGGGAGCCTCGACGGGCGCCTCAGGCAGCTGCACGTCCGCGATGGGGCGTTTAGGGGCGTCCCGCGGAATCGTGGCGTCGTCGCCGACCGCGGGCAGACCGCTGGTGTCGAGGCGTTCCGGTGGCGCCTCGGTGGGCGGCGGGGCCGTGGCAGGTGCTGACGATTGTGTGAACGTGATACCCGATGAGGCGGTGTATCCGCCTGATCGATCGAGCGGTGTGGCAGTGTCTGTGCTGGTCGACGAGTCGAGTCTGATCTTGCCGCGGCGGGATCGGACGAGGCCGAACACCACGACAGCAGCGACGACCAGAACGGCGATGACCGCGATTGCGATCCAGAGACCTTCGGACACGGTGTCATTGTCCCAATGCGGGTAGACGGTGACGATGCAGCCCTCTGCGCACGCGAGGAGCGGGTCAGGCATGCAGTCCCGCAAGGTCAAGCACATCGACGTGTGCTTGACCGAGGCCGTGGACTACCAGACCGTTACGACGGGGTTCGAACGCGTCGCGCTGCCCTACAACGCGCTGACCCAGACCAGCCTGGGTGCGATCGACCTTCACACCGAATTCCTCGGTGTGCGCCTGGAAGCCCCCGTGCTGATCGGTGCGATGACGGGCGGCGCCGAGCTCTCCGGTGTGATCAACCGCAATCTGGCTGCGGCCGCGGAGAAGCTGGGCATCGGCATGATGCTCGGCTCGCAGCGCGTCATGCTGGGCGACGAGGTGGCGGCGGCGAGCTTCGCGGTTCGCGACGTGGCACCGGAGGCGCTGCTCGTCGGCAACATCGGACTGGCTCAGCTCTCCGACGAGTCCGTGCCGGAACTCGTCGAGGCGCTTGGCAGGGTCGGCGCGAATGCCCTTGCCGTGCACACCAATCCGCTGCAGGAAGCGATGCAGCACGAGGGTGACACCGACTTCACGGGTTCGATCGCGAGGCTCTGCGACATCGCGAGCGCGATCGACTATCCGGTGATGCTCAAGGAGGTGGGCCACGGCATCGGGGCGGCGGCCGCAGCCCAACTCGTGGACTGCCCGATCGCCGCCGTCGACGTCGCGGGCGCGGGCGGGACGTCATGGGCCCGCGTCGAGCAGTACGTCCGCTACGGCGAGATCCGCCACCCGACACTGGCCGAATGGGGCATCCCGACCGCGCAGGCGCTACAGGAGGTGCGCCAGACGCTGCCCGACATGTCGCTGGTTGCCTCCGGCGGCATCCGCACCGGCATGGACGCGGCCAAGGCGCTCGCGATGGGGGCCGACGTCGTCGCCGTGGCCAGGCCGCTGCTCGCACCCGCCATCGATTCGGTTGGGGCAGTGTTGGACTGGCTTGCGAACTTCATCGCCGAGTTGCAGATCTGTCTGCACGGCTGCGGCGCAGCGGACCTCGCCGCGCTGCGCCGCCTCGGCGTCAGCCCCGCCCCCTGACGCCCAAACCGACACACGGGCGGGAAAGTGCGAGTAGATCCCGCCAGAACGTCGATCTCAGCGGACGTTCTCAGCCCGCGGCCACCAGCTCCTGGCCACGCAGACGCTGCGAGATCACCGCGGTGATGCCGTCGTCGCGCATCGTCACGCCGTAGAGCGCGTCGGCGACCTCCATCGTCGGCTTCTGGTGAGTGATGACGATGAGCTGCGACCGTTCGCGCAGCTGCTCGAACAGTGAGATGAGGCGGCGCAGGTTGGCGTCGTCGAGCGCGGCCTCGACCTCGTCCATGACGTAGAACGGCGACGGCCTGGCGCGGAAGATCGCGACGAGCATCGCGACCGCGGTCAGCGACTTCTCGCCGCCGGAGAGCAGCGACAGCCTCTTGATCTTCTTGCCCGGCGGGCGGGCCTCGACCTCGATGCCGGTGGTCAGCATGTCGCTGGGGTCGGTGAGCAGCAGCCGCCCCTCGCCGCCGGGGAACAGCGTCGAAAACACCTGCGTGAATTCGCGTTCCACGTCGATGAAGGCTTCGGTGAACACCTGCAGGATCCGGGTGTCGACGTCGGAGATCACGTCGAGCAGGTCCTTGCGGGCACCCTTGACGTCCTCCAGCTGGGTGGACAGGAAGTTGTAGCGCTCCTCGAGGGCGGCGAACTCCTCGAGCGCCAACGGGTTGACGCGGCCGAGCTCGTTGAGTTCGCGTTCGGCCTTCTTGGCGCGACGCTCCTGGGTCGGCCGGTCGAACGGCATCGGCGCAGGCGCGGTGACCTGCTCGCCCCGCTCACGGGCCTGCTCGTACTCGGCCATCTCCAACTCCGTCGGAGGCAGCGCGACGTCGGGGCCGTACTCGGCGATCAGGTCGGCGGTCGCCATGCCGAACTGGTCGAGGACCTGCTGCTCGAGCTGTTCGATGCGCAGTGCCGCTTGAGCTTTGGCGACCTCGTCGCGGTGCAGCGCCTCGGTGACCGCGGCGATCTTGGAGCTGAACTCGGTGACCTGCTCGCGAACGTTGGCCAGCGCCTCGATGCGCCGGTGGCGCTCGCCGGCCAGCTCGTCACGACGGCGGGAGGCGACCGTCACCGTCACATGCAGACGGTTGGCGAGCAGTCGGCCCGACTCGGCTACGGCCGCAGCGACAGCCGCGGCGTGTTCGCGCGCTTCGCGGGCGCGCTGCGCACGCAACCTGGCCTCACGCTCGGCGGCCGCCGCGCGTCGCAGCGAATCCGCCCGGCCGCGAACGGCATTCGCGCGTTCTTCGGCGGTGCGGACCGAGAGCCTCGCCTCGACCTCGGCGGCGCGGGCGGCTTCGGCGGCCGCGACGGTCTGCTGGCGATCGGTGGGCGCCGAGTCGACCAACGGCGCCTGCTCGGCGTTGTGCAGCCGCTGCTCGAGCGCG
>DATEIG010000240.1:0-10922 GCA_035279185.1 Mycobacterium sp. | reverse complement strand
AGCGCGAGTTGGGTCGCTTCAAGCGTCAGACCGATCAGCGGTGGGGAGAATTGGTCTACGACGGTCTTTGGTACTCGCCGTTGAAGCGGGCGCTGGAGGCGTTCGTGGCCGACACCCAGGAGCACGTCACCGGCGAGATCCGAATGGTGCTGCACGGCGGCCACATCGCCGTCAACGGCAGGCGCAGCCCGGAATCGCTCTACGACTTCAACCTGGCCACCTACGACGAGGGCGACACCTTCGACCAGTCCGCGGCGAAGGGCTTCGTGCACGTGCACGGGCTGTCCTCGAAGATCGCCGCGCGCCGGGACCTCAAATGACGCCCAAACCGACATTTGGGCGCGAAAGTTCGAGTCGAGCCCGCCAAAAAGTCGATCTCGGCGAGGCGCCGTGAGCACTAACGAGGGTTCGCTCTGGGGCGGCCGCTTCGCCGACGGGCCCTCGGATGCCCTTGCGGCGCTGAGCAAATCGACCCATTTCGACTGGGTGCTCGCGCCGTACGACATCAGAGCATCCAAGGCGCACACCCGGGTGCTCTTCCGTGCCGGATTGCTGACCGAGGAGCAGCGCGACGGCCTTCTCGCTGGTCTGGACAGTCTCGGCGAGGATGTCGCGGACGGCAGTTTCCTGCCAATCGTCACCGATGAGGATGTGCACGGCGCATTGGAACGCGGTCTGATCGACCGGGTCGGCGGGGATCTCGGTGGACGGTTGCGGGCGGGTCGCTCGCGAAACGATCAGGTGGCCACGCTCTTTCGGTTGTGGTTGCGCGACGCGGTCCGCAGGGTCGCCGACGGTGCGCTCGACGTGGTGTCCGCGCTCGCGACCCAGGCCGCCGCACACCCGACGGCCATCATGCCGGGCAAAACCCACCTGCAGTCCGCGCAGCCGATCCTGCTGGCCCACCATCTGCTCGCGCACGCCCACCCGCTGCTGCGCGACGTCGACCGGCTGATCGACTTCGACGCACGGGCCGCGGTGTCACCCTACGGCGCCGGTGCGCTCGCGGGCTCGTCGCTGGGCCTCGACCCGGACGCCATCGCATCCGAACTCGGGTTCAGCGCTGCAGCGGACAACTCCGTCGACGCCACCGCCGCACGTGACTTCGCCGCCGAGGCATCGTTCGTGTTCACAATGATCGGTGTCGACCTGTCGCGGCTTGCCGAGGACATCATCCTGTGGAGCACAACAGAGTTCGGCTATGTGACCCTGCATGACTCGTGGTCGACCGGTAGCTCGATCATGCCGCAGAAGAAGAATCCCGACATCGCTGAGCTGGCGCGTGGCAAGGCAGGCAGGTTGATCGGCAACCTGACGGGGTTGTTGGCGACGCTCAAGGCGCAGCCATTGGCGTACAACCGCGACCTGCAAGAGGACAAGGAGCCCGTGTTCGACTCGGTGGCCCAGCTCGAGCTGTTGCTGCCTGCGATGGCGGGGCTGGTCGGGACGCTGCGCTTCGATGTCGACCGGATGGCGGAGCTGGCTCCGCTCGGGTACACCCTGGCCACCGACATCGCCGAGTGGCTGGTGCGCAGGGGAGTGCCGTTCCGGGTCGCGCACGAGGCGGCGGGCGCGGCCGTTCGGGCGGCCGAAGCACGCGGAGTCGGTCTCGAAGAGCTCACCGACACCGAACTGGCGGACATCCATCCCGAGCTGACCGCCGACGTGCGCGACGTGCTCACGGTGGACGGTTCGGTGAACTCCCGCGACGCCCGCGGCGGCACGGCGCCGGTTCAGGTCGCCAAACAGCTCGGTGTGGTTCGGGATACCGCGGACAGGCTGCGCGGTCGTTTATAGGCCACGGTGGCCGAGCCACCTATGGGCCACGGTGGCCGAGCCACCTATAGGCCACGATGGCCGAGCCATACGATGATCCGCTCGGCGACGGACTGCCATCCCGGCTCCAGCATCATGTCGTGGCCCATGTCGGAGAAGAAGTGCGCCTCGGTGTCGTACGCGCGGGCGGTGGCGCGGATCTCGGCCTGGGTGAAGGTTCTGTCGTCGGCCGCGCCGAGAACCAGCATCGGTGTGCTGATCAGTTCCGGCCGCGGCAGATCCCGAAAAATCATCTCCCGCAAGGCTCGGCCGCTTTCCGGCTGCAGCCGTGCCGCGCAGTCGACGACTATCTGCTCCGGCGTATGGCGGCAGAACAAGTGGTCGCGGACCAGTTCCGGCGTGCCGACCACGTCGCGGGTGCTGCCGATCGTGCTGGGCTTGAGAAAACCGGCCCACGGGTGCCGTGCGACGAGACGCAGCGTGGCAGACACGGTGCCCTGCGGCGGCGCGGATGCCATCAGCACCCCCGCAGGCGCGTGGTGGGTCTCGAGGAACTTCTGCACCACGAATCCGCCCATCGACTGCCCGACGACGACCGGTTCGCTGTCGAGAAGCGCCGCGGCCGCTTTCACGTCGGCCACATAGTCGGCGATCGAGCACGTGCGAAGCCGCTGCGCGCTGGGACTGCCTCCGTGCCCGCGAAGGCTGACAGCGACGGCCTGAAACCCGTTGTCGGCGAAGAAGTCGAGGAAGTGCTCGTCCCAACACCATGCGGCGTGCCAGCCACCATGCACGAACAGCAGCGGCACCGGGTGGGCGGCGGTGCAGCGGCCCTTGTCGATGACCTCCTGCATCAGTCGCAAACGTTAGTGCACAGCCGCGCCGCCGGTAGCCATTAGCATTCAGCACATGGAGGGGGAATCGCCCGCGCCGGCAGTGCCGCGCAGCCGATGGAGTCAGTGGCTCACCTTCCTGACCGCGCCGCAGACCAGGCGGGTGGCCCTGCTCATCATCCTCGTCGCCACTGCCGCTTTCGGCGGCCTCGACACCGTCAACAAGCGGGTCTCCCCGTTCAAACCGGGTGAGGAGTTCAACGACGGCGAGTACACCGTCACGATCGAGCGCGCGCGGGTGGTCGACGAGTTGAAAGGGACCTACGGTTCGGTCAAGCCGGGAATCAAGTATCTGGGCGTGCTCACCACGCTGCGCAACGACGGCACCGTGCCCGGGCGGCTCCGCGACCAATTGGATCTGCGGGATGTGCCGCAGAAGGAGTTGTTCGGCGTCTTCCGATATCGCGACGGCTCGGCGATCCAGACTCTGGGGCCGGGGCTGACCGAGCAGCTGGTCTTCGCCTGGACTGTCCCCGATGCCGTCGCGCAGTCGTTGTCGTCGGTGACGATTCGCGTCTGGAAGAAGACGTACACCCAGCTGAAAGTCACCTACGGCGGCAACGAGTGGATCGACACCGACAACTACGGGCAAGCCGTTGTGCCACTGCAGGCGCCCGCGTGAGGCTGCGAAGGGTGAATCCGCGCCGGGCCCTGAGCGCCATCGGTGTCGTCGCCGCTGTCGCCGCGGCTGCCGTGGTGTGGCAGAACCTGCCGACGCAGACCGATGTGCTCGGGCCGTTCGACGTGCACGGCGAGGCGGGAACGCCGACGACCGGAAGGGCCCTCGAAGCCAACGTGACCGGCGTGCGCATCACACCCGTGGTCAACGGCATCAAACCCGCGGGTGTCTGGGTGGTGGTCGACACCGAGCTGGCAGGCACCACTGTCTCCGAATACACACACAGCAAGCTCGTTGTCGGGCCGAACACCTACACGCCGTCGGATCGATTCACCCTCGATTCGTTCATCGGCACCGTCAACCCCGGTATCACCGAGCGTGGATCGTGGGTGTTCGATGTGGCACCCGACCTCGTAACGCCCGGCGCCGCAGAGCCCTTGACGCTTCTCGTATGGGCAGGGGACGGCCGACTCGACTCGCGGCTGGTCATCCGGATCCCCACGGAGGGTTCACGTCTCAGCAGAGTCGACGAAGTCGCTCTTGACAAGCCGAGGAGCGCCGCGTCATGAGGGCCTGGCTCTCGAAGCTGTGGGTGCGCAACGTGATCGGAACGGTAGTCGCAGTCGCGGCCATCGCTGTGGTCATCTTCACCGGATACAGCGAATCGTGGGCGAACTACCGCCACACCGTTGTTCCCGCCGCCGTCGTTCCCAAGGGTCAGAGCGGTGAAGCGGGCGGCTACACATGGAGGATCGAATCGACCAGGTATCTCAACAGCAGCCCGAACAGGTTTGGTCCCCCGCTGCCGTCGGGAACAGTGGTGCGGATCGTCACGGTCGAGCGTATCGGACCGCCGCCGGAAAAGGTGGTGTGCAACGGCGTCATCTCCGACGGTGAACGACGCTGGAAAAGCGAAGGCATCGCCGGGTTCAGCCCGCCTTCACGCGACGGGGTGACGTCCCTCTGCTCCCAACCCGGCCTGCTTCAGTTCTCGTTCGTGTTGCCTCGCGACGTGGTGCCGACCGCGATGGACATCGTGCAGTTCGACGGCAGTATCACGGTGCGGTTGCTGTTGTAGTTTCGTCGTTCTTCGCGTGGACCTGCTCGAGGCAGTACGCAACGGTTGCCGCGATGAGACATACGCGCAATGGTTCGACGATCATGTGCGAAACCAGTGCGATCGTGTCAGAGAAAGCGTTCCAGAACTCGATTGGATGGGGGCCGAAAAGCCATGCGACGAACCGGAACAGGTAGCCGAGCGTGATCTCGGGCCGGTAGAAGGCGCCCGACATGTCCAGCCACGCCAGCCCGAGGTACCCGAGCACGTACAGCGTTATCGCGAGGACACCGCCGTGCAGGATCAACCGTGCGGAGTCGATGATGTTGCTGTAGTTGCCCATTCGGCCGCGCGCCCAACCGGTGAGCTTCTCGGTGACGGTTTGGTCGACGCGCCAACCTCGCTCGGTGATTCTCTTCCGTCCCGCCTCCGCGCGTTCGAACACCCTGTCGGCGCGGTCACCGACGACGCGACGCGCCGCACCGCGCCAGTCGGGCATGGAGACGCCGTAGATGATCCCGGCCACGGCGAGCCACAGCAGCGGGATGGTGGCGCCGCCGAACGCGGTCTTCAGCACGGTTACGGCCGCGTCCCACATGACTTCGAGCGGAGCGAAGTAGGAGAACAGGTCTGCCCGTACACCGTTGGCCCACACGACGATTCGCCGCTCGCCGATCCAGCCCATCGGATCGAGGATGAAGGTCGCGCCCTGCGTGGCCGCCCAACTCAGACTCAGGAACACCCACAGCGCGTCGACATACACCCGCACCGCGAGCATCCATTTCGGCAGCTCGCCCTTGAACCTGCTGAGCGCGTAGCGCAGGACGAGCGCCACGGCGATGATCACCCAGGTCACCGTGCTGACCGGTAGCTGATCGGGATGCAGTTCGGTGGACGGACCGCCGGCAACAGCGTTCGTGACCGCTCTATCGATGCGGTAGTCGAGCGCCGCGGTCTCGAAATCCAGCCAATCCTCCGCAAAGAGCTTCCATGCCAGATAGATCGCGAAGAACGGGACGATGATGCTGGCGAAGACGTCGACGTTTCGCGCCGAACGGCGCGGCAGCGACGCCAGCGCGGGTATCGCCGAACGCAGAACCAGAAACATCGCCACGTACGAGCCGAGCCGGGCCAACCCGGCGAACGGCATGATCAGCGAGGCCCACACGTTGTTGTCCCAGCCGAGGTACGCCGCGAGCTCGATCGCGCCCTTGCGCCCCAGCCAGCCCAGCAGATACAGGGCGACGAGTTGTGGGAAATAGCGCCACCACAGAGCGAAGGGCCGCAGCACGTAGCGCACAGCGACATCGTAAGGGCCCGGCCTACTCGTCGGCGACGCTGAGCCACGCCTCCTCGAGGGAATCTTTCCGCGCGAGCATCTCGGCGAGTTCGGCGTTGAGTTCGCCGAGGCGGACGTGGTCGGCGGCGGCGTCAGCCATCGCCTCGTGCATCGCGGCGATTTGCTCGTCCAGTTTGGCGAGCTGCCCCTCGATGCGCGTCATCTCCTTGCCCGCGCGCCGCTCACGCGCGGACGCGGTCTCGGTGCGCCGTGGCTCCTGCCGCGTCGGCTCCGCTTCGGCTCGCACGCGTTGGTCGAGGTACTGCTCGATGCCGCCGGGCAGCAGGTCGCACCGCCCGCCACCCGTCAGCGCGTATGTGACGTCGGTGACGCGTTCGAGGAAGTACCGGTCGTGGGTGACGACGATCAGCGTGCCGGGCCAGTCGTCGAGGTAATCCTCGATGACGGTCAGGGTGTCGATGTCGAGATCGTTCGTCGGCTCGTCGAGCAGCAGCACGTTGGGCTCGTCGAGCAGGATGGAAAGAAACTGCAGCCGGCGTCTCTCGCCACCGGACAGCTCGCCGATTCTCGCGGTGAGCTTGTCCCCGACGAAACCGAAGTCCTTCAAAAGCGTGTCGGCGCTGATCTCGCGTCCACCCGCCAATTGGCTGATGCGGCGGCGGTTCTCGACGGCGTCGAGCACGCGCTCCTCGCCCGTCATCTCTGCCAACGCCTGACTCAGGTAGCCGATTCGCAGGGTGGTGCCGCGTTTGATCGTGCCCGCCGCGGGCTCCAGTTCACCGGCGAACAGCCGCAGCACCGACGTCTTGCCGGTGCCGTTGACGCCGACCAGCCCGATCCGCGCGCCGGGCCCGATGGACCAGTCGACCCCGTCGAGGATCACGCGATCGCCGACCTCGAGGCGCAGCCGGTGCAGGTCGAACACGTCCTTACCGAGCCGAGTCGTCGCAAAGCGTTGCAGCACAAGCGAATCACGTGGTGGCGGTTCGTTGGCGATGAGCTCGTTGGCGGCCTGGATCCGGAACTTCGGCTTCGACGTGCGCGCGGGCGGCCCGCGGCGCAACCACGCCAGCTCCTTGCGCATCAGGTTCCTGCGCCTGGCCTCCGTTCCGGCCGCCAGCCGCATCCGCTCAGCACGGGCCAGCACGTAGGCGGCGTACCCGCCGTCGTAGGCGTCGACGGTGCCGTTGTGCACCTCCCACGTCTTCGCCGTGACCGCATCCAGGAACCACCGGTCATGGCTGACGACGACCAGCGCCTGCGTCCGTCGCCCGGACAGATGCTCGGCAAGCCACCCGATGACTTCGACGTCGAGGTGGTTCGTCGGCTCATCGAGCACGAGCACGTCGTGCCCGCCGATGAGGACGGCGGCCAGCGCGACCCGGCGTCGCTCACCGCCGCTGAGATCGGCGACGTCCGCGTCGAGGTCCACCGCCGCCAACAAGTGCTCGACGACGGCTCGCGTGTCGGGTTCGGCGGCCCAGATGTGGTCGGGCCTGCCCCCGACGATGATCTCCCGGATCGTGGTGCCCCGACCGAAGTCGTCGCTCTGCCGCAAGTAGCCGACCGACAACCCGGAGGTGTGGGTGACCCGGCCCGAATCCGGTTCGCGCTCGCCGGTCAGCACCTGGAGCAGAGTGGACTTACCGTCGCCGTTGCGTCCCACCACGCCGATGGCGTCTCCCTCGTCGACGCCGAGGCTGACGCCGTCGAGCAGTGTGCGGGTGCCGTAGCCGAGCGTCGCGCGTTCGACGTTGATCAAGTTCGCCATCAGCCGCCGATGATATGCGGCCTCTGTGCCATGATGACCTCGGCAATCGAGGTACAGGTGTGACTAAAGGGGAACCGCCGGTGGTGGACCTTGGGGCGATAACGAGGCCGGTGGGCCGGTTGGTGGCCACCGCGCAGAACGGTCTGGAAGTGCTCCGCTACGGCGGCCTCGAGACCGGTGCGGTGCCGTCGCCGTTCCAGATCGTGGAGAGCGTGCCGATGTACCGGTTGCGGCGCTACTTCCCGCCGGACACCCGTCCCGGCTCCAAGCCGCCGGGGCCGCCGGTGCTCATGGTGCACCCGATGATGATGTCCGCCGACATGTGGGACGTCACCCGCAACGAGGGCGCGGTCGGGATCCTGCATGCCGCAGGCATCGACCCGTGGGTCATCGACTTCGGTGAGCCGGACAAGGTCGAGGGCGGAATGCAGCGCAACCTCGCCGACCACGTCGTCGCGCTCAGCGAGGCCATCGACACCGTAAGGGAGACCACCGAACGCGACGTCCACCTTGCCGGCTACTCCCAGGGCGGCATGTTCTGCTATCAGACCGCGGCGTTTCGCCGGTCCAAGGACCTGGCGAGCATCGTCGCGTTCGGCTCGCCGGTGGACACGCTCGCCGCGCTGCCGATGAACCTTCCCGCCGGGCTCGCCGCAGGCGCCGCCGACTTCATGGCCGACCACGTCTTCAGCCGAATCGACATCCCGAGCTGGCTTGCGCGCACCGGTTTCCAGATGCTCGACCCGATCAAGACCGCGCAGTCGCGCATCGACTTCCTGCGACAGCTTCACGACCGCGAAGCGCTGCTGCCCCGCGAGCAGCAGCGCCGGTTCCTCGCCTCCGAAGGCTGGATCGCCTGGTCGGGACCCGCGATCGCCGAACTGCTCAAGCAGTTCATCGCCCACAACCGGATGATGACGGGCGGCTTCTCGATCCACGGCGAACTCGTGACGCTCAGCGACATCAACTGTCCTGTTCTCGCGGTCGTGGGGGAGGTCGACGACATCGGCCAGCCGGCGTCGGTGCGCGGCATCAAGCGCGCCGCCCCGCAGGCGGATGTCTACGAATTCCTTATCCGCGCAGGACATTTCGGCCTCGTCGTCGGATCGAAGGCGGCAACACAGACGTGGCCGACGGTGGCCCAGTGGGTCAAGTCGATCGACGGGGACGCCGACCTACCCGAAGGCGTCGTACCCATGGCGTTGCAGCCGGCGGCGCCCAGCGAGAGCGGTGTTCCGCTCGCGTCGCGGCTGGCCCACGGTGCGACCGCGGCGGGGGAGATGGCCTTCACGCTTGCCCGGTCGGCCGCCGACGCGGTCGTCGCCGCCAACAAATCGGCGCGGGCGCTCGCCGTCGAAACCGTCCGCACGCTGCCGCGGCTGGCGCGACTCGGCCAGATCAACGACCACACCCGCATCTCGCTCGGCCGCATCATGAGTGAGCAGGCGCGCGACGTCCCCAACGGCGAAGCCCTCCTGTTCGACGGCCGCGTCCACACCTACGAAGCGGTCGACCGGCGCATCAACAACGTGGTTCGCGGCCTCATCGAGGTGGGTGTCCGGCAGGGTGCTCACGTCGGCGTCCTGATGGAGACGCGGCCCAGCGCGCTGGTGGCGATCGCGGCCCTGTCCCGCCTCGGCGCCGTCGCCGTCCTCATGCCGCCCGACGCCGACCTGTCGACGGTCGTCCGCCTCGGCGCGGTGTCGGACATCATCGCCGATCCCGGCAACCTGGACGCCGCCCGCGGATTGTCGACCAGGGTTCTGGTCCTCGGTGGCGGCGAGACACGCGACCTGCACCTGCCCGACGACGCGGATGTCGTCGACATGGAGCAGATCGATCCCGACGAGGTGGCGCTGCCCGGCTGGTACCGGCCGAACCCGGGGTTGGCCCGCGACCTGGCGTTCATCGCGTTCAGCACGGTCGGCGGCCAGATTCTCGCGCGGCAGATCACCAACTACCGCTGGGCGCTCTCGGCGATCGGCACCGCCTCGGCCGCCAACCTGGGCCGCGGCGACACCGTGTACTGCCTCACCCCGCTGCACCATCAGTCGGGGCTGCTGGTGAGCCTCGGCGGCGCGGTCGTCGGCGGCTCCCGGATCGCGTTGTCGCGGGGTCTCCGGTCCGACCGGTTCGTCCAGGAGATCCGGCAGTACGGCGTGACGGTGGTGTCCTACACCTGGGCGATGCTGCGCGAGGTCATCGACGATCCGTCGTTCGTGCTGACCGGCAACCATCCGGTGCGGCTGTTCATCGGCTCGGGTATGCCGACCGGACTCTGGAAGCGCGTCGTCGACATCTTCGAACCGGCCCACGTCGTCGAATTCTTCGCCACCACCGACGGTCAGGCGGTGCTGGCCAACGTCTCGGGCGCGAAGGTCGGCAGCAAGGGCAGGCCGCTGCCCGGGGGCGGCGACGTGGAACTGGCGGCGTACGACCCCGAGGACGACCTGATCCTGGAAGACGATCAGGGATTCGTGCGCAGGGCGGACGCGAACGAGGTCGGCGTGTTGCTGGCCCACCCACGCGGTCCCATCGACCCGACGGCGTCGGTGAAGCGGGGTGTGTTCGCCCCCGCAGACACCTGGGTGTCGACCGAATACCTCTTCCGGCGCGACCAGGACGGCGACTACTGGCTGGTGGACAACCGCGGCCTCGTCATCCGCACCGAGCGCGGCCCCGTCTACGCGATGCCCGTCAACGACGCGCTCGGCACGATCGACGCCGTGGACATGTCGGTGACCTACGCCTTCGAAAGCGGGGGTCAGCGGATCGCGATGTCTGCCGTCGCGCTGCGACCCGGCGGCAGCGTGGCCGCGGGCGACCTCTCGGAGGCGCTGGTCGATCTTCCGGTCGGAGCGGCACCCGACATCGTGTACGTCGTGTCGGAAATGGCCCTCAGCGCGTCGTATCGACCGCTGATCAGCCCGCTACGCGCGATGGGCGTTCCCAAGCCGTCGCGTAACGCCTGGTACCTCGACGCGGATACCAATAAGTACAAGCGGCTCACGGCTGCCGTGCGTGCCGAGATCATCGGTGCGGAGAGCTGAGGCCGTGCCGCGGGCACGACACACTGTTAGGGTTGCACCGCCCGAGCAAGGAGCATTGGAGGCTCGATGACATCGAACAGCCGTTGGCGCCGCCGCGCTGCGGGTGCCCTTGCCTGCGGCGCTATCGCCGGGACGCTCCTCGCGGGGATCGGCGCACCGATCGCGTCCTCCGCGCCCGGGGATGACGACGCCGGTTCGACCGAGGCCCCCGCCGCGCCGAAGATGACCGGCGAGCAGGCGCTGGCCATCATCCAGCAGGATTACGACCTGGGCGCCGGTGGCGGTCAGCTGTCGAACCTCGTCCACGAGGTGCTGGTCCTGCGCAATCTCGGGTTCCGGCCGTCGAAAGCGAACCAGACGGCGATTGTCGAGGCGCTCGCCAAGCGCCCGAACCAGGCGCCCCTTGTGGATGCCCTCAAGGCGACCGTCGCGTATCAGCGCAAACTCCAGTCGCAG
>DATEIG010000239.1:0-5374 GCA_035279185.1 Mycobacterium sp. | reverse complement strand
GCGTCACTCGAGTCGGTGGCCGAGAACACCTCTGATGCGCAGGTGGCCCCGCTGCTGTGGGCGGCCGTCGGCGGGGTGCCCGCGCTGCTGGTCTACCGCGGCGCCAACACCCTTGACGCGATGATCGGTCACCGCTCTCCGCGGTATGAGCGGTTCGGTTGGGCCGCAGCCAAATTCGACGACGCGCTCAATTTCGTCCCGGCACGGTTCGCCGGCCTCCTCGTCGCGGGTTGCGCGTTCGTGGTCGGTGGGTCGGGAGCTGACGCTGTGCGCGCGTGGCGCCGCGACGCCGCCCGCCATCCGAGTCCCAATGCGGGGGTGGTCGAAGCGGCGTTCGCCGGCGCTCTGGGCGTAGCGCTCGGGGGCCCGACGCAGTACGCGCACCAATTGGAGATCAGACCGACGCTGGGCGACGGGCCGCCGCCACGGATCGACGACCTGCGGCGGGCGGTGCGGCTGTCGCGGGCGGTTCAGCTCGCGAGCGCGGCGGTTGCGGTGACCGTCAGCGTCGCTTCCCGTAGCGGTCGGCGAGCTTCTCCTCGGTGGTGAGCGGCGCAGCGGCGGGGCGGCTGTCCGCGGCTGCCTTCTCCCGTCGGCGCGCTTTGATCTCCGAGACGATGAAGTAGCCCAGGCCGATCGGCGCAAGGATCCCGAACGCGATCCACTGGATGCCGTAGGACAGGAACGGGCCCGCATCCAGATGCGGCAGGCCGATCACCCCCAGCCCGCCCGGCTGGCCGTCGACCAGCTGTAGATACGACCCGGTCAGCGGAACGTCGAGCAGGTTCGAGATCTGCGCGGTGTCGATTGCGTACACCTGTTGGGCGCCGTCCTCGCGGAACGGCGCCTTGCCGTCAGGTGCGACCTCGGAGTCGCGCAGACGGGCCGTGATGGTCACCGTGCCGCCGGGTGCGGGCGCGAAGGCAGGCACACGTGAGCCCTGCTCGGGTTTCACATAGCCACGGTCGACGAGAACAGTGGGGCCGCCGTCGACGGCGAACGGCACGAGCACTTCGAACGCCGGGTCGCCCTCGATCACCCGCAGCCGCGCCAGCACCTGGCGATCGGGCAGGTAGTGCCCGGTCGCCGTCACCCGCTGCCACTGCTGGTCGGGTGCTGAGGAATCCTGTTGCGGCAGAACGCTCGTCACCGGAACGGGCTCCGCGGTCAGCGATCGCGATATCTGTCCGTTCTCCCGTGACGTCTTGGTGTTCTTCCCCAGCTGCCAGGGGGCGAGCACGGTGAAGCACAGGTAGGCGAAGGCGACGACGACGACGAACAGTGCGAGCCAACCCGGCCGCAGCAGGAATGCCCATCGCTTCATCAGCTGGCGATTCCTCGGCCGGCCAGTCGCTCGTCCACCCAGGCATGCAGACCGGGCAGCGCGGCGTCGATGACGGTGAACACGTCCTCGAAGTCGTCGTGGGTGCCGTAGTAGGGGTCTTCGACGTCGAGGGGATGAGCGCCGGACTTCGGGTCGAATGACCTCAGCATCCGCAGGCGTTCGGGCGGAACTCCCATATCTCGAAGGATGCGCAAGTGGTTGCGTCCCAGCGCCACCACGAGGTCGGCCGACAGATGATCTTCGTCGATCCGCCTTGCGCGGTGCTGTGTCGGGTACCCGTGGTCGCGCAGCACGCGGTTCGCGCGATTGTCGGCGCCCTCTCCGGCGTGCCAGTCGCCGGTGCCCGCGCTGGTGACCCGCACATCACCGGCAAGGCCGCGTTCGCTGATCTGGTGGGCGAACATCTTCTCCGCCATCGGGGAGCGGCAGATGTTGCCCGAGCAGATGAAGGTGACGTGCAGCGGCTCAGACACCCAACACCTCGCGTAGGTCGTCGACCGACGCCACCCGCGCCGCGGGGGCGACATGCCCCGGCTCGGCGAAATCGGCGCTTCCGTAGCCCCAGTCGACGACGACCGTGTCGATGCCGTGCACGGCGGCGCCCTCGACGTCGTGGGCGCGGTCGCCGACCATCAGGATGCGATCGGGCAGCGGCTCGAGCTGAGCGAGCGCATGGGCGACGACATCCGACTTCATTGCCCGCGCACCGTCGAGGCTGGCGCCCGCGATGACCTCGAAGTGCTCGTCGAGCCCGAAGTGCTCGAGGATCCGGCGCGCCGTCGGCTCCGCCTTCGAGGTGGCCACCGCGAGCCGCACCCCGGCCGCACGCAGGTCGGCAAGCAGCTGTGGAATGCCGTCGAACAGGCTGTTCATCGCCCAGCCGCGGGTCGAGTAGTCGGCGCGGTAGACGGCGATCGCGGTGTCGGGATCGTCGAGCCCCATCTGCTGCAGAGTGTGGTGCATCGGCGGCCCGACGATGCGGCCCGCCAGGTCGCCCTCGGGGATCTCCGCGCCGATCTCGCGCAGAGCGTGACGGAAGCTGGACACGATGCCCTGCGCCGAGTCGGTCAGGGTGCCGTCGAGGTCGAAGATCACCAGCTGCGGTCGGGTCGCCGCGGCGGTGTCATCCAGGGTCGTCACGCATCCATTGTCTCCGACGGCGCATTAGTGTCGTGATGTGGCAAGTCCAAAGCTCGTCGACGTCATCGACGTCCTGGACGCGGCCTACCCGCCCTCGCTTGCCGAAGACTGGGACTCGGTGGGGCTGGTCTGCGGTGATCCGGGCGACCGCGTCGAATCGGTGACGATCGCGGTCGACGCCACCGCCGCCGTCGTCGACGAGGTGCCCGATCGCGGCTTGCTGCTGGCGCACCACCCGCTGCTGCTGCGCGGCGTCGACACCGTCGCCGCCGACACGGCCAAGGGCGCACTTCTGCATCGGATGATCCGCACCGGCCGGGCGCTGTTCACCGCACACACCAACGCGGACTCGGCGTCGCCAGGCGTGTCGGACGCGCTCGCTGAAGCGCTGGGATTGACGGTCGACGAGGTGCTCGCGCCCGCCGCGGGTGGACCGGACAGCGACAAGTGGGTCGTCTACGTCCCCGCCGAGAACGCCGACGCGGTGCGCGAGGCGATGTTCGCGGCAGGCGCCGGGCACATCGGTGACTACTCGCACTGCAGTTGGGCCGTCAGCGGCACCGGCCAGTTCCTGCCGCACGAAGGAGCATCGCCGGCGATCGGCAGCGTCGGGTCAGTCGAACACGTGGCCGAGGACCGCGTGGAGATGATCGCTCCCGCGCGACTGCGCGGACATGTGCTCGCCGCGGTGCGCACCGCACATCCCTACGAGGAACCGGCCTTCGACATCCTCGCGTTGGCCTCGGTGCCGGCCGACGTTGGGCTGGGCCGGATAGGAACGTTGCCGACGCAGCAGACGCTGGCCGCGTTCGTTTCTCGCGTGCACGACGCGCTGCCCGGAACCTCATGGGGCATACGGGCATCCGGTGAGGACGATGCACAGGTGTCACGGGTCGCGGTGTGCGGCGGCGCAGGTGACTCGTTCCTCGACATCGTCGCCCGGGCGGGCGTGGATGCGTATGTCACAGCCGATCTGCGACATCATCCCGCCGACGAGCACCGCCGGCGCTCGGATGTCGCGCTGGTCGACGTCGCACACTGGGCCAGTGAGTACCCGTGGTGCAATCAGGCGGCCGCGCTGCTGCGCGACCACTTCGGGGACTCGCTGCCGGTGCGGGTGTCCGCCATCCGCACCGATCCGTGGAACATCGAGAGAAATGGTTCATGAAAGCCGAAGTCATCCAACAACGTTCGCTACTCGAACTGGCAGACCTCGACGCCGAGATCAGCCGTATCGAACATCGAGCCGGCCATCTCCCCGAGCAGGAGCGTTTGGCGCAGTCGCAGGCCGAACACCGCGACGCCAATGACCGGCTCGCGTCGCTGCGGCTGGCGCTCGACGATTTGGACGCGCAGATCGCCAAGTTCGAGTCCGAGATCGAAGCGGTGCGCGAACGCGAGGACAGGGACCGCAAAATGCTCGAGGGCGGCGCGATCAATGCCAAGCAGCTCGGTGACCTCCAGCACGAACTCGAGACGCTGGAGCGTCGTCAAGCGAGCCTGGAGGACTCGCTGCTCGAGGTGATGGAGCGTCGCGAGGAACTGCAGGCTCAGCAGCTGGAGCAACTCGGCAGGATCGACACGCTGGAAAGCGAATTGGCCGATGCCCAGCGGGCACGCGATGACGCGCTCGCGGCGATCGAGCAGAGCCGACACCAGACCGCGTCGCGCCGTGACGAGCTGACCGCGGGCCTCGACTCAGATCTGGTCGCGCTGTACGAGCGTCAGCGGTCGCGCGGCGGCGCCGGTGCGGGACGACTGCAAGGCCGTCGGTGCGGGGCATGCCGGATCGAGATCGACAAAGGAGAGCTCGCGCGAATTTCGGCGGCCGCCGACGACGACGTGCTGCGATGCCCCGAGTGCGGCGCGATCCTGTTGCGCGTCAAGGACAGTGGTCAGTGAAAGTCATCGTCGAAGCCGACGGCGGTTCGCGCGGCAATCCGGGACCTGCCGGTTACGGGTCGGTGGTCTGGACAGCCGACCACGGGACGGTGCTCGCGGAAAGCAAGCAGGCGATCGGGGTCACCACCAACAATGTCGCCGAATACCGGGGCCTCATCGCGGGACTCGAGGAAGCCGTCAAACTCGGCGCCGACGAGGTGGTCGTGCGGATGGACTCCAAGCTGGTGGTCGAGCAGATGTCCGGCCGCTGGCAGGTCAAGCACCCCGACTTGAAGGCGTTGAGGGAGCAGGCCGGGTCCGTGGCGGCGAGGATCGGCCGCGTCGACTACACATGGATCCCGCGGGCCGACAACGCCCACGCCGACCGACTGGCCAACGAGGCGATGGATGCGGCGGCCCAACTCGAGGCGTCCGACTCCGGCGATACCGAGAAGGCCGCGATCTCCTCGCCGGGGTGGACCGGCGCCCGCGGCGAACCGACCCGCTTCCTCCTGCTGCGGCACGGTCAGACGCAGCTGTCCACGCAGCGCCGGTATTCCGGGCGGGGCAATCCAGCCCTCACTGAGGTCGGGCGGGGGCAGGCCGAGGCCGCCGCGGAGTACCTCGGGAAGCGGGGTGGGGTCGACGCGGTCATCACATCGCCACTGCAGCGTGCCCACGACACGGCGGCGAAGGCGGCCGAGGCGCTGGGCCTCGACGTTACCGTGGACGAGGATCTGATTGAGACGTACTTCGGGGCGTGGGAGGGCCTGACCTTCTTGGAGGCCTCAGCGCAGGATCCGGACTTGCACCGGAAGTGGTTGCGCGACACCAGCGTTCCGCCGCCCGGCGGTGAGAGCTTCGACAGTGTGGCCGAGCGTGTGCAGCGTGTTCGCGCCAGGGTCATCTCGGAGCACGCGGGTGAGACGGTGCTGGTGGTGTCGCACGTGACACCGATCAAGACGCTGCTGCGGCTGGCCCTGGACGCCGGACCGGGGATTCTGTACC
>DATEIG010000238.1:0-3843 GCA_035279185.1 Mycobacterium sp. | reverse complement strand
TCAAGTCGCAGTGGCCGAACAAGCTGGTGGTCAAGGGGATTCAAACCCTCGAGGACGCGAAGGCGGTGGTCGACCTCGGCGTCGACGGCATCGTGCTGTCCAATCACGGCGGGCGTCAACTCGACAGGGCGCCGGTTCCGTTCCGCCTGCTCCCCGACGTCGCGAGGGAGGTCGGCGGCGACACCGAGATCGTGCTGGACACCGGAATCATGTCCGGCGCCGACATCGTCGCCGCCATCGCCCTCGGCGCGCGGTTCACGCTCGTCGGCCGGGCCTACCTCTACGGGCTGATGGCCGGCGGCGAAGCCGGGGTCGACCGGGCCATCGCGATCCTGTCCGATCAGGTCGCGCGCACCATGCGGCTTCTGGGTGTGAAGAGCTTGGCCGAGTTGACGCCGAAGCACGTCACCCAGCTCAGCGGGTAGCCAGCAGCACGTACTGCGCCGCCGCCATGTGGATCGCACTCGGCGCGGTGTCGGCCCGGACCACGGTGAAGATGTCGCCGAACCACATCCGGCAGGTGTAGCCGCGCAGGTTGGCGGCCGTCGCCTCCGCGTAGAAGCACCTCGTGTTAGGCACAGTCGGGTCGCCGGCGATCTCCTGCTCGACATCGGAAGACGACGCGATCACCGCGGTCGCCATGTCGCGGGCGGCCTGATCGTCGCGCAGCTTGTACAGAAGCTGACTCCCAGAGACCGCGAACTGCTCGACCCCCCATTTCTCGTAGAGCTTGTCGGCGCGTATCGCGCGGGTCTGGTCTCGTAGGGCGCCGGTGGGGCCGTACACGGCGAACGCGGTCGACGGACGCGGTGAGACGGCCGGGTCGGTAGCCACCATCCGTGCGAGGATTCCATCGGGATCGATTGGCAGAGAATCGATTTCGTCGACCGGGGTCGGTGTGAACTGCCGCAGCAGCGCCTGCTCCTCGTCGTAGGCGGCGTCGAGCTCGCCGATGCGTTTCTCGATTCCGTCGGGTGGCGCCTCGAGCCTCAGCTGCAGCACGAACGGCCCGGTGGGTGCATCGACCCGAAGGATGCCGGTGCCGGGGGTATAGCGCGCGCCGACCTCGGAATGCCTCGGTAGCGGCGTGGCGACGGTGGTGCCGAGATCCGACCAGTTGGCGACCTCGAGCGCCGACGCGGCCCTGGTGGCGGCCGCATCGTCGGCGAACCGGAGCAGCGTGATGGACAAACCCACGTGGGACGGCGGATTCGCGCGGGACGGCCGCGGCCTATCGGCATAGGTCGCGTGGTAGCCCGCGACCCAGCCGGCCAGCTGCTTGCCGGACTCCCCGATGGTGTCGACGAGGGCCTGCGTGTCGGGTATCGGTCCCGCGTCCCACAGATAGTTCAGTGTCGAGCCGAACTGCGAAGTGTCGGCGACGGCGTCCGACATCCGGATCCCTTCCAGCACGATGCCGTTGGCCTGCGACGGCGGCTCAGCGATCGTGCGCGTGGCCGTCGAGTACGTCCCGACGTCGAGGCGGCTCAGATCGATGCGGGCGTCCCCGCCGCAGCTCGTCGCGAGTGCACACACCGCAGCCGCTGCCACCACCGACCGCCGCGCGCTCATCGTGACGACGCTAGCTGATGGGGTTTGCGCAGCTCAGGTGGTCCGAGTCCGCGCCGAGTCGCAATCGTTAGCCATTCGCGATATCCGATCGCCGTGTTGGTACGCGTGTGACGCATGTGACGGGTGATTCACTGGCGTCCGCAAAGCAACGGCAATTGCTTGAGAGCAAGTAATTGGAAAGGTGGGTTGGTTGCCGTTATGAAGTGGATTGACAAGATTCGAGGTAAGTGGGGACGCCGGCTGGCGGCCGGCGCCCTCGTGGCGGCAGCCATGCCCGGTTTGATCGGTTTCGCCGGGGGCTCGGCGACCGCAGGGGCGTTCTCCCGGCCGGGCCTGCCCGTCGAGTATCTGGATGTGTTCTCCCAGTCGATGAACCGCAACATCCGGGTGCAGTTCCAGGGCGGCGGACCGCACGCCGTCTATCTGATGGACGGTCTGCGGGCCCAGGACGACTACAACGGCTGGGACATCAACACCCCGGCGTTCGAGTGGTACTACGGCTCGGGCCTGTCGACGGTGATGCCGGTGGGCGGCATGTCGAGCTTCTACACCGACTGGTATCGGCCGTCTGCGGGCAACGGTCAGGACTACACCTACAAGTGGGAGACCTTCGCCACGCAGGAACTGCCTGCGTACCTGGAGGCCAACAAGGGTGTGTCGCAGAACGGCAACGCCGTGGTGGGCATCTCGATGGCGGGAAGCAGCGCGTTGACCTACTCCATCTACTACCCGCAGAAGTTCATCTACGCGGCGTCGCTGTCGGGCTTCTTGAACCCGTCGGAGGGCTGGTGGCCGATGCTGATCGGTCTGGCGATGAACGACGCGGGCGGCTACAGCGCCGAAGACATGTGGGGGCCGTCGTCGGACCCGGCGTGGAAGCGCAACGACCCGATGGTCAACGTCAACCAACTGGTCGCCAACAACACCAGGCTCTGGATCTACTGCGGCAACGGCACGCCGGCAGATCTCGACGTGGGCAGCGATGGCGGCAACCTGATGGCTGCGCAGTTCCTCGAAGGCTTCACGTTGCGGACCAACGAGACGTTCCGCGACACCTACGTGGCCGCAGGCGGACAGAACGCGGTCTTCAATTTCCCCCCGAACGGGACACATAGCTGGGGCTACTGGGGACAGCAGCTCGAGCAGATGAAGCCCGACATCCAACGGGTGCTGGGCGCGTCCCCCACCTCCGCGTAACAGCACCTCCCTCCAGTGAGCCTGTCGCCTGCCCCGGCGGCAGGCTCACTGTCATGTGGAGATCAGTTCTGAACCGTTGGGCGGATGACGATTTCGCCGATCTCGACGTCCGCGGGCTGTTCGATCGCGAACTCGATGGCCCGTGCCACCGCATCCGGGTCGATGCCCATCGCGTCCATCGTCGTCCGTATCCGGGCACGCGCGTGCGGATCGTCGACCGAGTCGCCCAGCTCGGTGCGCACGTACCCGGGAGAGATCGACGTCGTCCGGATCGTGCCGTCGGTGCTCTCCTGCCGCAGCGCCTCCATCACGGTGCGGACGGCGTTCTTGGTCGCGGCGTAGACACCCATCGTCGGCACGATCTTCAGGCCTGCCGTCGACACGGTCGTCACGAAATGTCCGGTCCCTTGGCGGCGGAACACGGGCATCGCTGCGGCGATGCCGTTCAACACGCCACGCAGATTCACGTCGATCATCGCCGTCCAGCCGTCGACGTCACCGTCGGCCAGCGGGCCGAGCTTGCTGATTCCGGCATTGCTCACCAGCACGTCGAGCCGCCCGAACCGGTCGACCGCGCTCTGGACCAACGTCTCGACGTCGGCGGCGCGTGTGACGTCGACTGCGACCGTCGCGACGTCCGCCCCTGCCGCCCCTGCCGCTCGCAGCTCGGAAGCGAGCGCTTCCAGCCGATCCATCCGGCGCGCACCGACGACGACTCGCCACCCGCTCGCGGCGAGGCGCCGCGCGGTCGCCTCGCCGATTCCGCTGCTGGCTCCTGTGATGGCCACGACGCGTTCGCTCCCGAATCTGCTCATGCGGGTCACGACCGCGGCGTGAGCGACCCTATTCCCGGAGGGGTCGGGGAACAATTCGACCCCCGCCAAGGTTGAGCGCATCAGGCTGAACTTTGGAGGATTAGATGCCTGAAGCAATATCAGTGCCGGTGCTGTTCGTCAGCGAGCCGATCGTGCTGCCGACCATGGTCGTGCCGATCGAACTCGACGACGCCGCCCGGACTGCGGTGGACGCCGCGCAGGCCAGCGAGAGCGGAAAGCTGCTCATCGCGCCGCGGCT
>DATEIG010000237.1:0-3962 GCA_035279185.1 Mycobacterium sp. | reverse complement strand
TCCACGCACCGCTCGATCGGCACCTCGATGTCCTGGACGACGCGTTCGAGTGGGGGATGGCCGTTGCGCTTCTCGATGCGGTCGGCGATTTCGAAGCGCTGGTCGTAGCCGATCAGCTTCCAGTAGAAGCTGCTGCGCCGGAAGCGTCGCGGCCACAATCGCCGCAGCGTCGGGTGCTGGGCGCCGAAAGCCCTTGAGCACCAGAACCAGTCGGTGTCCCACCGCCACAGGTAGTCGTGGATGGTCAGCCGGTCGTGCTTCTCCCCGTCGGCGTGCTGGATCGACCGGTAGTAGATGTCCTGCCCGGTGTAGTCGCTGACCGGGCCCGGCGTCGGAGTCTGCACGCCGACGCAGAGATAGCTCTCCTCGGCACTGAACACGACGCCGTCGAGGTAGTCGACGGGTGTGCCGTCGAGGCCGCCGGTTTCGATGATCCGGTCCATCGCCGCGACCAGGTCGTCGAGCGCGTGAAATCTCAGGTGTCTCAGCGCGACGAACGGTTTGACCGGTTCCAGCTCGATCTTCAGTCGCACCGAATAGCCCAGGGTGCCATACGAATTCGGAAAGGCGCGGAACAGATCGGAGTTCTGCTCCGGTGATGCGGTGACGATGTCGCCTGTGCCGGTGAGGATGTCCATCTCGAGAACCGACTCGTGGGGCAGGCCGTTGCGGAACGACGTCGACTCGATACCGAGTCCGGTGACGGCGCCGCCCAGGGTGATGGTCTTCAGCTGCGGAACGACCAGAGGCGCCAGGCCGTAGGGCAGCGTGGCGGCGACCAGGTCCTCATAGGTGCACATGCCCGCGACGTCGGCGGTCCGCGCGTCGGGGTCCACCGCGATCACGCCCGTCAGCCCCGAGGTGTCCAAGCCAGGGGCGTCGCAGTTCGCGCGCTTGCGGAACAGGTTCGACGTGGGTTTGGCCAGGCGGACGGTCGCGGTCGGAGGGATCGCGCGATAGCTGGTGAGAAGCCGTTGCACACCCGCGGCATGTGCAGCACGTGCGTCGGTTGCCTGAACAGACACGCATATACGCTAGTCCGCGGTTGCGGCCTATGCGACCGCACCGCGAAGAGGGGAGTCACAGGAGATGGGACAGGTCAGCGCGTCGAGCAGCGTCTTGATCGACGCCGCGCCGGAGAAGGTGTTGGCGGCTGTGTCGGATTACACAACGGTTCGCCCGAAGATTCTCTCGGAGCATTACCGCGACTACGCCGTGCTCGAGGGCGGTCAGGGCGCGGGCACCGTCGCGACCTGGAAGTTGCAGGCCACCAAGTCGCGGGTCCGCGACGTCAAGGCCCAGGTCGACGTCGCCGGGCACACCGTCATCGAAAAGGACGCCAACAGCTCGATGGTCACCAACTGGACCGTCGCCCCGTCAGGCCCCGGCTCGTCGGTCACGGTCAAGACGTCGTGGCAGGGCGCAGGCGGGATCGGCGGCTTCTTCGAGAAGACGTTCGCGCCGTTGGGGCTGAAGAAGATTCAGGCAGAGGTGCTCGACAACCTCAAGAAGCAGGTCGAGGCCGGCTAGACCCGAGGCGACTGCGAGTGAGGATCGCAGCGGAGCGAGGACCGGAGCGAGCACAAAGCCGAGGCGACTAAACCCGCGGCTGCGCGCCGAGAAAGCCCGCGATGCCGTTGACCACCGCGTCGGCGTACTTCTGCCGGCCTTCGGGTGTGGTGATCAGGCTGACGTCGGCGGGGTTCTTCATGTTGCCCAGCTCGACGAGGACCGACGGGTACTGCGCCAGGTTCAGGCCCGCGATGTCGGAGCGCGGGTTGAGGCCGTCGGTGCCGACGTAGGTGGAGGGCACCAGGCCTGCGGCCCGCAGCTGGTCCCTCATGACCGTGGCGAACTGCACCGACGGGCCTGCCTGCGCCTGGTTGAGCGGCGGCGACGAATACAGCACGTGGAACCCGCGACCGGTCGGCGGGCCGCCGTCGGCGTGGATGCTGACAATCGCATTGGGTTTGAGCGAGTTGGCCATCGCCGCGCGCTCGTCGACGCAGGGACCGAGGCCGGTGTCGTTGCCGCGCGACATCGCCGTCCGCACCCCGAGCGCCGTCAACTTCTGGCGGATCCGCAGCGTGGTCTCCCACGTGAAGCTGTGTTCGGGATAGCCGTCGTTGGTCGAGGTGCCGCTCTCCTGGCAGTTCTTGGTGCCCCCGCGGCCGGTGGGCACCTGGCGGCTGATCGAGCTGTCGTTGGCGCCGTTGTGGCCGGGGTCGAGGAACACGATCATGCCCGCGATGTTGGCCGGCGCGGCGGATGCGGGGCTGGCCAGCGTCGATGCGGCCACGACGAGGCAGGCAGCCGCAGTCGCGCCGACACGAAGGGTCGCTGAGACACGCACCGCGTCAAGGTAGCCGCTGGGCGTCTAGGCTTGAAAGGCCGAAACGCTGCATGCCGGCGAGCGAAACCACATCGAGACCACGTAGTTATCAGAAGTTACCGATACGCATAGGGGATCACTCATGCAACCCGGAGGCCAGCCCGACATGTCGGCGCTGCTCGCGCAGGCGCAACAGGTTCAGCAGAAGCTGATGGAGGCCCAGGAGCAGCTCGCCAACACCGAGGTGCACGGGCAGGCCGGTGGCGGTCTCGTTCAGGTCACCATGAAGGGCAGCGGCGAGGTCGTCGGTGTGTCGATCGATCCGAAGGTCGTCGACCCGGACGACGTCGAGACCCTGCAGGATCTGCTCGTCGGTGCGCACGCCGACGCGGCCCGTCAGGTCACCCTGCTCGCCCAGGAGCGGCTCGGCCCGCTGGCAGGCGGCATGGGCGATATGGGCCTACCGGGGCTGTAATTGTTCGAGGGACCGGTCCAAGACCTCATCGACGAGCTCGGCAAGCTGCCGGGCATCGGTCCGAAGAGCGCGCAGCGCATCGCCTTTCACCTGCTCTCGGTTGAGCCGACGGACATCGATCGGTTGACCGCGGTGCTCAACAAGGTGCGCGACGGGGTGAAGTTCTGCGCGGTCTGCGGCAACGTCTCCGACGACGACCGCTGCCGCATCTGCTCGGATTCACGTCGCGACGCGTCGCTGGTCTGCGTGGTCGAGGAGCCCAAGGACGTGCAGGCCGTCGAGCGCACCCGAGAGTTCCGCGGCCGCTACCACGTCCTGGGTGGCGCGCTCGACCCGTTGTCCGGCGTCGGACCCGAGCAGCTGCGAATCCGCGAGTTGCTCAACAGGATCGGTGAACGTGTCGACGGTGTCGACATCGCCGAGGTGATCATCGCGACCGACCCGAACACCGAGGGCGAGGCGACGGCCACGTATCTGGTGAGGATGCTGCGCGACATCCCCGGGCTGACCGTCACGCGCATTGCGTCGGGTCTGCCGATGGGCGGCGACCTCGAGTTCGCCGACGAGCTGACGCTCGGCCGCGCGCTGTCCGGCCGCCGCGCGCTCACCTGACTTCTCATCACGCCCAAACCGACATTTGGGCGCAAAAGCTCGAGTTGCGCGCGCCATTTCGTCGATCTCGGCGGATGTCGGTGGTGCTCGGCACCATGTGTCCATGGGTGAAGTGATTCTCGGCGGCGAGGCGGTGGCGGCGGGCCATGTGACACGCCACGAATTGAGGACGTCGTACACGACCATCTATCGGGGGGTTTACGTCCGCAAAGGCGTCGATGTCTCGCTGCGCGACCGTGCGATTGCGGCCTGGTTGGCATCGAAGCGCAAGGGTGTCGTCGCAGGACGTGCAGCGGCCGCGATGCACGGCGCTTCGCGGATCGAGCCCGACGTGCCCATTGAACTCGTCGGAGCCGCCTGCGCACCGCAGGACCGCTTGATCCCGCGCAGGGAACGGATCGGCGATGACGAGATCACCCTGATATCCGGGTTGCCCGTCACCAACAGGGTGCGAACGGCGTTCGATGTGGGCCGTCATCTGGACAGGCCAGACGCGCTGGGCCGGTTGGACGCACTGATGTGGAGCGAGAGGTTTTCCGTCGC
>DATEIG010000236.1:0-2115 GCA_035279185.1 Mycobacterium sp. | reverse complement strand
GATCGGCATGACAGGCTCGGGCAAATCGCAGACGCTGATGTCGATCCTGCTGTCCCTGTTGACGACTCACTCCGCCGACCGGCTGATCGTGATCTACGCCGACTTCAAGGGCGAGGCGGGCGCCGACATCTTCCGCAACTTCCCGCAGGTCGTTGCCGTCATCTCCAACATGGCCGAGAAGAAGTCGCTGGCCGACCGGTTCGCCGACACTCTGCGCGGTGAGGTGGCCCGTCGCGAGCAGCTCCTCCGCGAGGCAGGCCGACGGGTGCAGGGCAGCGCCTTCACCTCGGTCACCGAGTACGAGAACGCGATAGCCGCCGGTCACGACCTGCCGCAGATGCCGACCCTGTTCGTGGTCGCCGACGAGTTCACGCTGATGCTGGCCGACCATCCGGAGTACGCGGAGCTGTTCGACTACGTTGCCCGCAAGGGCCGCTCGTTCCGGATCCACATCCTGTTCGCGTCGCAGACGCTCGACGTCGGCAAGATCAAGGACATCGACAAGAACACGTCGTACCGCATCGGCCTGAAGGTGGCGAGCCCGGCCATCTCCCGCCAGATCATCGGCGTCGAGGACGCCTATCACATCGAGTCGGGCCGCGAGCACAAGGGCGTCGGCTTCCTGGTGCCTGCCCCCGGCGCGGTGCCTGTCAAGTTCCGCAGCACCTACGTCGACGGCATCTACGAACCCCCTCGGCGCGCCAAGTCCATTGTGGTGCACGCGGTGCCGCAACCACAGCTCTTCACCGCATCGCGGGTGGAGCCGCCCGCCGAGACGGCGATCGCCGACGCCGACTCCGATGTCGAGGTGCTGCCGCCACGCAAACTCATCGCGACCATCGGCGACCAGCTCGCCCGATACGGACCGCACGCACCCGCGCTGTGGCTGCCGCCGCTCGACGAGCCGCTGCCCCTCGAGGACGTGCTGCAGCGCGCCGATCTTCCCGAGCGGCGACTGCGTTGGCCGCTTGGCGAAATCGACAGGCCGTTCGAGATGCGGCGCGATCCGCTCGTCTTCGACGCCGCATCCTCGGCGGGCAACATGGTCATCCACGGAGGTCCGCGGTCGGGCAAGTCGACTGCGCTGCAGACGTTCATCCTGTCGGCGGCGGCGCTGCACACACCCGGCGACGTCACCTTCTACTGCCTGGATTACGGCGGTGGGCAGCTGGCCGAGCTCGCCGACCTCGCGCACGTCGGCAGTGTGGCCTCGCCGTTGGAGCCCGAGCGCATCAGACGGACCTTCGGCGAGCTGGAGCAGCTGCTGCTCGCGCGTCAGCGTCGCGGCGCCGCCGAGCGCAACGGGGGCTATCCGGACGGCTACGGCGAGGTGTTTCTCGTCATCGACAACCTGTACGCGTTCAGCCGCGACAACACCGACCAGTTCAATACGCGAAATCCGTTGCTGTCCAGAGTGACCGAGCTTGTCAATTCCGGGCTTTCCTACGGCATCCACGTCATCGTCACCACGCCCAACTGGATCGAGGTGCCGTTGACCATGCGCGACGGCCTGGGGTTGCGGCTCGAACTCAAGCTCAACGACGCCCATGACAGCAACGTCCGCGTCGTCGGGGCGCTACGTAGGCCCGCGGAGAACGTGCCGGCCGACCAACCCGGCCGGGGCCTGACCATGGGCGCCGAGCACTTCCTGTTCGCCATCCCACCGCTGACCGCGATTCCGGAACTCAACGCGCGCTACCGCGGCATGTCGGCGCCGCCGGTGCGGCTGCTTCCCACTGACCTGCATCCCGCGGTGGTCGCGCCGCTGTATGTCGGTCGCGAGCGCATCGTCCTGGGGCAGCGTGAGGAGGACCTGGCACCGGTCACACTGGACTTCACCCGCAGCCCGCTGCTGATGGTGTTCGGGGACAACCGATCCGGCAAGACGACGCTGCTCCGGCACATCATCCGCACCATCCGGGAGAACAGCACAGAAGACGAGATCGCGTTCACGGTCGTCGACCGCAGGTTGCACCTGGTCGACGAGCCGTTGTTCGGCGACAACGAATACACCCCCAACATCGACCGCATCACTCCGGCCATGCTGGGTCTCTCGTCGCTCATCGAAAAGCGCAGGCCCCCCGGCGGGCTGTCACGAGAGCAATTGAGCACCTG
>DATEIG010000235.1:0-2193 GCA_035279185.1 Mycobacterium sp. | reverse complement strand
GGGAGGCGCGATGTCGAGCGGCGCGGCCGCCGGTGCGACGCCGGGCGGGAGCGCCTCCGGCGGCAGTTGCGGCTGCACGGGCGCGGGCGCGTTGGTGCCGATGCAGAACACCGCGCAGTTCTGCTGCGGCTGCTGGACCTGCTGCGGCTGCGGCTGTTGCTGTTGCTGCATGGCCTGCATCCACGGCGGCATCCACGACGGGGCGGCCGGCGCAGGCGCGGGCTGCGCCATTGCCGGCGCAGCTTCCTGCGCAGGTCCGGGCAGCGGGCCGAACCCGGTGAGCTGGCTCGCCACGTCCGTGCGGGTCTGATCGACCAGCGGAACCATCGCGAGCGGGTCGTTGGCGGGCAGCCCGAGTGCGTTCATCGGCAGCCCGGGGCCGAGGCCCTGGTAGTCGTCGAGGTGCGCGTCGGCGATCGGCGGGATCGGTCCCGTGATCGGGGGCAGGTCGACCGGCACGACGCCCGTCGCGTACGCCGCGGCCCAGCCGAGCACATTCTGGGCGTAGGCCATCGAATTGTTGTAGCGGAGGATGGCAGTCATCACCTGCGACTGGTCGCGCAGGTTGAGGTTGCCGCTGCACAGATACCGCGCCGCCGCCAGGCTTGCGTCGAAGACGTTCTGCACATCGGCTTTGCCGTCGCCGTTGCCGTCCGACGCGTAACGCGACCAGGTGCCCGGCAGGAACTGCATGGGGCCGAGCGCACGGGCATAGGTGACCCGGCTGTTGCTGCGGCTCAACTCGATGACTTCGTTGCCCGGAAGGCTGCCGTCGAGCGACGGGCCGTAGATGGGGCGAGCGGCCGAACCGGAGATATCGGTGGCGCCGCCGTTGGCATGCATCGACTCGATGCGCCCGATACCGGCGAGCAGGTTCCAGCTGATGCCGCAGCCGGGATAGGACGCCGCCATCATCCGTTCGGCGTTCTGGTAGGCGTTCAGCGCGATCATCGGAATACGAAGCGTCCCAGGCGAACTCACCACCACCGAGGGCGGCGGACCCGAAATGCCTGCGGTGGAAGCGATGTGGAACGGGGTGGGTGTCTTGGTCGCTGCGACGACCGACGCACCGTCAGGGTTGATCGGCGAAGGGGCCACTGCCGCAAGCGGTGTCACCGCGGAATCGCGAACCGGTGAGACCGTACCCGGCGACGCCGCAACGGCGCCCGCAAAGACGATCGGGGTGATGGCCGCGACGCCGAGCGCTGGTGAGCGCATCACCCGCGCGGCACAACTCCGCACTGCTTCCAGCGCGGGCCCTCCCCCTATGTGCACTAGACCGTCCTAAGTTTGCGCCTGCCTTGTGAACCAAGTCACCATACCTAGTCGGCGCGAGGCGTGTTACAGCAATGCCTGACCTGGCTTAATTCGATTTCTTGGTCCGGCGCTCACCGCTGTGCGATTTCGCTGAGCCGTCCTTGCTCCCGTCGGGTGAATCCGACGGTCGCATCTCGTGCAACATGTCGCGCAGCTCGTCGAGTTCGCGCCGCAGGTAGTCCCGGGTGGCGACCTCACCGACAGCCAGCCGCAGCGCCGCCAGCTCGCGGGCCAGGTACTCGGTGTCGGCCTTGGTCTGCTCGGCCCGCCGACGATCCTCTTCGAGCGAGACGCGGTCCCGGTTCTCCTGGCGGTTCTGGGCCAGCAGGATCAGCGGTGCGGCGTACGCGGCCTGGGTCGAAAAAGCCAGGTTGAGCAGGATGAACGGGTACGGGTCCCAGCGCAGGGAGACGGCGAACAGGTTCAGGGCGATCCACACGACGACGATGACGGTCTGCCACAGCAGGAACCGTCCCGTGCCCAGGAAGCGCGCGATCGATTCGCTGAACTGACCGACTGTCTCGGCGTCCACAGTGAAGGAGAAACGGCGCCCTGACGACGTACGCGGGGTGTCCAGCCGCTGCCGCGCGGTCAGGTCGCTCATGTGCCGTCCCCGCGAGCGGGTGCGGCGCATTCAGGGCTCATGATTCGCTCGCAAGCTTCAGACATGCCTCGGCTCCTCGCTCGCTCCGGTCCTCGCTCCGCTGCGATCCTCACTCGCAAGTGCCTTCGGGTGCTCATGTCACCCCTTCGGCAAGTTCTGGTTCCTCGCGCTCGCGCCAGTCGTCGGGCAGCAGGTGGTCGAGAACGTCGTCGACGGAGACCGCGCCCAGCAGGTGGCCCTCTTCGTCGACCACCGGACCGCAGACCAGATTG
>DATEIG010000234.1:0-4722 GCA_035279185.1 Mycobacterium sp. | reverse complement strand
GTGGTACGCGGGCAGGCCCGTGCTGGTGACCGCGAACGACTACGGGTTGGGGCTGTACAACGGCGACACCGGCGT
Organism: Mycobacterium sp.; assembly: GCA_035279185.1. Classification (GTDB taxonomy): domain Bacteria; phylum Actinomycetota; class Actinomycetes; order Mycobacteriales; family Mycobacteriaceae; genus Mycobacterium. The sequence continues at coordinate 4,647 of DATEIG010000234.1, read as the reverse complement.
CACGGTGGTGCGCGACGGCGTGCTGCGGGCCGTGATCGCCGGCGCGGAGCAGCAGGAGTTCGCGACCAGCCGGCTCTCGGACGTCGACACGGTGCATGCGATGACGATCCACAAGAGTCAGGGAAGCCAGGCCGACGAGGTGACAGTGCTCTTGCCGCAGGAGGATTCGCGGCTGCTGATGCGCGAGCTGTTCTACACGGCGGTCACCCGCGCGAAGACGAAGGTACGCATCGTCGGCGCGGAGTCTGCGGTGCGGGCCGCCGTCGAGCGACGGGCCGTGCGCGCGTCGGGCCTCGCACGGCGCCTCCGCGGGTGATGCCCGGCCCATCCAAGCGCCGCTCGGCTCCGAATAGCCTCGACAAGCGAACCCGCGCGACCGAGGAAGGTCATGACACCGACGCAACACGCCCCGACCGCCACCGCACGTTCGACGCGACCATGGCGCTGGATCGCCATGATCCTGGCGCTCACGCAACTCGCGGCGCCGTTGGTGGCGAATGCGCTCGCGGGCAACTTCCTGCAGGACGGCGCGACGAACGAGGCGCTGATCACGCCCGCCGGTTACGCGTTCAGCCTGTGGGGGTTGATCACGCTGCTCTGCGCGGTGACGATGGTCGCCGTTCTGCGGTTCGGACTCGGCTCGTGGTGGGAGACCGCGGCGCTGGTCGACGCCAGCGTCGTGTTCGTCGGGTTCAGCGTCTGGCTCGTGGTGGCCGCGCAGGACTGGTTCTGGGTCAGCGTGGTCGTCTTCGCCGTGATGGTGGGCGGCCTCGCGCACATCATGCGGCTGCTCGTCCGGCGCAGGCACGACCTCAACTGCCCGTCGTGGCTCGCGACGCTGGCCACCGCGACGTTCGGACTGTATCTCGGCTGGAGCAGCATCGCCGTGTTCGCCAACATCGCGGCTGCGCTGATCTCCGGTGGGGTCTCGCCGTCGACTGTGTGGTGGCAGCTGGCGGTGTTGATCTCCGCGGCGGTGTTCGCGGTCGCGGTGACGAACATGCTGAACGGGACGCCGGGCTATGTCGCAGGCGTGTTGTGGGCACTGGTGGCCATCGCGATCGGCGCATCGCAGCGGGGCAGCTCCGCGTTGTCGGCCACGGCGATCGCGGCAGCCGTCGCGGTGCTCGGGTCGGCTGCGCTGGCCCTGCGCCGTCGCCGCGTCAGACGGTGAGCGGGCCGCAGTAATCTCGACCCCGTGGCGGGGGTAACCGAGCGGCTCGTCCTCACCGACGAGTTCCGCCATGCGCTCGAACTGCTGGCAGGCGGCAGACACGTCTTCCTGACCGGCAAGGCGGGCACGGGCAAGTCGACGTTGATCCGCCTGTTCATGGCCGACACCGAACGCAACGTGGTCGTGGTCGCACCGACGGGCATTGCGGCGTTGAACGTCGACGGCTACACGATCCACCGCCTGTTCGGCTTCCGCCCGACGACCACGCTCGACGACGTCCGCGGCGGCGAGTACCGGCCCGGCCGCTTCGCCAAGACGCTGGCGTCGCTGGAGACGCTGATCATCGACGAGGCATCGATGGTGCGCGCCGACGTCTTCGACATGGTGGCGCTGGCGCTGTCCCGGTTCGGGCCGCAACCGGGAACGCCGTTCGGCGGCGTGCAGATCGTCCTGGTCGGCGATCTCTACCAGCTGCCGCCGGTCGTCACCGAACACGAAGCTGTGTTCTTCTCAACGACCTATGAGACGCCGTACTTCTTCTCCGCGCGCAGCTTCCGCCGCGACGACTTCCCGACCGTCTCGTTGACGACGGTGTTCCGCCAACTCGGCGACGACCGGATGACGGCCATTCTCAACGAGATTCGCGAAGGTGTTCTGCTCGGCCATGCGCAGGAGCAGCTGAACGCCCGCGCCGACAAGGACTTCGTCCCACCCGACGACGAGTTCTGGCTGACGCTGGCGCCGACGAACCGTCTGGTGACGGCCCGCAACCGTCAGCAGCTCGAACGCCTGCCCGGCGACGAACTCGTCCACCGTGCACGGCCGTCGGGTGATCTGTCGTTGTTCGACCCCCCGGTCGAGGAGACGCTGCGGTTCAAGGTCGGCGCGCAGATCATGATGGGAAACAACGACCAGGGCGGCCGCTGGGTCAACGGCACCATCGGCCGGGTCGTCGGCGTCGACTACGACCGCTACGGCGCGGTCGTCGAAGTCGAGTTCGCCGACGGCTCATGTGCCGACGTCACCCCGTTCACGTGGGAGGCGACGCGGCCGGTGGTCAGCGGCGGTTCGCTGACCCGCGAAGTGATCGGCGCCTACACGCAACTGCCGTTCAAATTGGCCTGGGCGATCACGATCCACAAGGCGCAGGGGCAGACGCTCGAGCGCCTCGTGGTGGACCTGACGGGCGGGATGTTCTCGACGGGTCAGCTGTATGTGGCGCTGAGCCGATGCACCTCGCTGGCCGGGCTCGTGCTGAAACGGCCTGTGCTGCCGAAGGATCTGAAGACCGACCGGCGTATCGCGCGCTTCCTGCGGACGTCGGTGACGGACGGCTCGGCCCGGCGGTACTGCGCGATCGGGATGCTGACCGTCGGCGATGAGGGCCGGATGTCGCGGCCGCGGCCGGTCGAGTTGGCGGTCGCGTTCGACGACGGCACCGCGATCTCGACGCTGGTCAACCCTCAGCGCGACTTGGCGGACGCGCGAAAGGCGTTCGGCATCAGCGTGTCCGACGTGCTGCTGGCGCCGACGCTTCGCGAGGTGTGGGCGGTGATCGCCCCGATGCTCGCGGGCTGCACACCGGTGGGCGCCGGGGTCGACGAGACGCTGGGCCTGATCGACTTCGAGCTCAAGCGGCTCGGCTACGTCACGGCGATGCCGCTCGGGGTGGAGCTGCGCGGGACGCGCGTCACGGGTCGCACGGCGCTGGAGCGCGCGCAATCACAGCTGAGGGCACACGATCGCGCCGAGGCGGAGTCCGGCTCCTCGGCGTTCGACGAACCCGAACCGGCAGAAGCACTTTCGGGACTGCTGGTCACCCGGGACCATGAGGCGCCCACGCCCGCCGCCGACCATCTGCCCGCACTGTCGGCGCTGTTGCGGGTCAGCCGCGACGTCGGCGCGGTGGTGCTGGGTGCGGCAACCGCGTCATCGTTTGACGACGCCTCCGACACGCCTTGGCACACAGCGGCCAAGCAGTCGGTGGCCGATCAACTGCGCGCAGCGGCGGCCCGCGCACAGCTGCCACGGGAGGTGGTCGGGCGGCTGCGGGAGGCGTCGCGATACCTGGGCGTCGAGATCGTCTCGGACTCACTGTTCGTGGAGCGCGACGACATCGACGTCGTCCTCGTGCCCGGCGCCAGGATCTGCTTCACCGGCACCGCGCAGGACGACGCGGGGCGCGTCATCGAACGTTGGGAGATGGAAGAGCTGGCCTCCTCGGCCGGTCTGAAACCCGTGAAGACGGTGTCGAAGACGCGGTGCGAGGTGCTGGTGACGGCGGAGGCGGGCAGCCAGTCCGGCAAGGCCCGCAAGGCGTCGGAGTACGGCAAGCCGGTGTTCACCGCGGACGAGTTCCTGGCATGGACCCGTAGACTTTCGGAGTGAAAGTCGTTGCCATCCATATCGCGAAGGCCCGAAAGCTGCCGACGCGCGCGGTCGATTCCGTCGTCGCAGAGGCGGGCACGGGACTGGTCGGTGACCGGTATCACGGCGCCAGGCACCGCCACGTGACCATCCAGTCGCAAAAGCAACTCGACGAAGCGGCCGCAAGGCTCGGGAAGCCTGTCGACGCGGCCGCCACCCGACGCAACATCACCGTCGACGAGGGCGAGATACCGACGAAGCCCGGCACCCGCCTGTCGATCGGCGACGTCGAACTCGAGGTGATCCGGCTGGCCGCGCCGTGCCGACTGCTCGACGACTGGATCGCGCCGGGCGCGATGGCCGCCATGCACGGTTGCGGCGGGTCGGTGTGCCGGCTGCTGAGCTCCGGCACGATCCACGTCGGCGACGTCATCGACGTGGCGCCGGAGTCAGCGCTCGCAGCGGTGGGCCGCTAGCCCGTATCGCCGCTGGGCGCGCCGGAGCCGCCGCCGGAGTCCAGGTTGCCGCCGCCGCCCTCGGTACCGCCCTCCTCGCCGCCGATCTCACCGCCGGACGTGGTGGGGCTGCTCTGGTTCGGGCCGGTCGAGCCCGTGGATCCTTCGGCGCCACCGCCGCCTTCACCTTCGCCGCCACCGCTGGCGGGCGGGGCGACCTCCGCCGGTGAGATGCCGGGCGGTTGGATCCAGCCGAGGATGTCCTCGAAGCCGTTGTTGAACACCACGCTGTTGGGATTCGTGCCGACGACGTCGAAGTACACCTTGCCGGTGACGCTGCCGCCCTGCCCGATCGGCCCGCCGATGTTCGATACCGGAAGCGAGCGGTAGTTGTCGCCGTTCTCGGCGCGCGCGTTGAAGAGGTTCGCGGCCGGGGTGACCGTGCCGACGAGCGCATTGGAGCGCACAGTCGCCTCGTACAGCCGGCCGGCGACCGGGTACGCGACGGGATCGCTGCTGGGCATCAGACCCGTGACCGTGTAACCGATCAGCGGACCGTTGACGTCCTTGACCGTCTCCTCGACGCCGAATTCTTTGATGTTGCTCGTGGCCCACGCGGGCGGTACGACACCCAGGCCGATCATCATGGCC
>DATEIG010000233.1:0-11017 GCA_035279185.1 Mycobacterium sp. | reverse complement strand
GAGACCGCCGATCCCAGCGGGATCGACATCGCGCTGTTCTCCGCAGGCGCGACGATGTCGCGGGTACAGGCACCGCGGTTCGCCGCCGCGGGCGCCGTCGTCATCGACAACTCGTCGGCGTGGCGCAAGGATCCCGACGTGCCGCTGGTGGTCAGCGAGGTCAACTTCGACAGAGACGTCGGAAACCGCGCCCGGTCCCTCAAGCGGGGCATCATCGCCAACCCGAACTGCACGACGATGGCCGCGATGCCGGTGCTGAAGCCTCTGCATGACGAGGCCGGGCTGGTGCGGATGATCGCGTCGACGTATCAGGCGGTCAGCGGCAGCGGGCTGGCGGGCGTGCAAGAGCTCTTCGACCAGGCCAGCGCTGTCGTCGGCGACAGCGAGAAGCTGGTGCACGACGGCCGCGCGCTGGACTTCCCGCCGCCGAACAAGTACGTCGCGCCGATCGCGTTCAACGTTGTGCCGCTTGCGGGTTCGCTGGTCGACGACGGCTCCGGCGAGACCGACGAGGACCAGAAGCTGCGCAACGAGAGCCGCAAGATCCTCGGCATTCCGGATCTGTCGGTCAGCGGCACCTGCGTGCGGGTGCCGGTGTACACCGGGCACTCGTTGTCGATCAATGCCGAATTCGCCCAGCCGATTTCGCCGGAGCGCGCCAGCGAGATCCTCGCAGGCGCACCGGGTGTCACGCTGGTCGACGTGCCGACGCCGCTGGCCGCCGCGGGTGTCGACGATTCGCTGGTCGGCCGTATCCGCAATGACCCCGGTGTACCCGACGGGCGTGGGCTCGCGCTGTTCGTGTCCGGCGACAATCTGCGAAAAGGCGCCGCGCTGAACACCATCCAGATCGCCGAACTGCTGGCCGCCGAGCTCTGACCCGCAACCCCAGTGCGCCGAAACCGACATTCGGGCGGAAAAGTGCGAGTAGTTCTCGCCATTACGTCCATCTCGGCGCTCGCGGTACCAACGGCGCACGCCTATCCGCCTGCGCCGATACCCGATCCGGTGCTGCCGCCGCTGGCGCCGGGACAGGTGATGCGCATCGGCCCGACAGCGGGAACGGGCACGCCCACAAGCGATTACGGCATCGGCGCCACCGACCTGTGCGAGTTCATGGAGTTCCCGAGCGGCATCCTGCAGGTGTGCGGCGACAGTTTCGCCGGCCAGGGCGTCGGCTTCGGCGGCTGGTACTCGCCGATCGCCTTGCACGTCGAGACCGACTCGATCGACGATCCGACCGGTGTCCGCTACGACGGTGTCACCGGTACCGACAAGCCGCTGCTGGCCGAGGCGACGAAGCCGGGGGAGTCGCAGCTGCCCGCCGGTGTCGTCCAGATCAACCGCGACAACTACATGATGGTCACCACGGCCAGGGATCTGCGACCACAGGCCTCGCGGCTTGTGAAGGCCGATCCGGCGCGGGGGAATTGGCCGACGCTGCCAGGCTCGCTGCGGCCGGCGGCATACGAAAGCGGCAGGCAGAGCCAGATCAGCGGCTACTACGACCCGATCCCGACGACGGACTCGCCGACGGGCTGGGTCTACATCGTCGCGAACAACTTCGACCGCACCGGCCCGATGGTGCTCTACCGCGCGAAGCGGGAGACCTTCGCCGACCGGGCTAGCTGGCAGGGCTGGTCGGCCGACGGCGGATGGGGTAGGCCGCCGACGCCGCTGTGGCAGGACCGGACAGGAGAGATGAGCATCAGGCAGATCGACGGCAAGACGGTGCTGTCGTACTTCAATGCGAGCACCGGAAACATGGAAGTGCGCGTTGCCGACGGCCCGACGGCGCTCGGTTCGGCGCCGGTGACGACGGTGGTGTTCGCAGGCGAATGGCCCGACCCCGCAGAGCAATTGCCGCCGCCGGAGGTCAACCGGCTGGCCCAGCCGTACGGCGGCTACATCTCGCCCGGCTCCACGCTGGACGAACTGCGGGTGTTCATCAGCCAGTGGAACACGCTGCCGCGCGCTCAGGCGCCGTACCGCGTCATCCAGTTCGCGGTGAACCCGCTCAAGCCGGGTGAGCCGCCGCCGGTCAGCTGACCGCCGTTGGCAAGACCGCGGCCTTCACAGCTGATTCATATGCAGAACAAAAGCAACGCATCGCCAGCCGCCGCATCCTCGTAGTCATGAGCGAAACACCATCAACACCTGAGCCGGCGACGGGTCCCGTGGCGAGCACCGCGCCGGAGCGGCCCGTCTACGTCGAACACGAGCACCGTCGCTCGCGGCTCACCGCCGTGGCCGCGTGGGTCGGCATCGTCGCAGGCGTGGTCTTCATCGTCGCGGTGATCTTCTTCAGCGGCTTCGTCCTCGGCGCGCACGCGGGCGGTGATCGTGGGCACCGCGGCGGCGGCGACCGCGAATTCGGAGTGATGCACCGCGGCGGTCCGCCACCGATGTTCCCGATGGGTCCGATGGGCCCGGGACCGCGCGGCGGATTCGAGCGGCCCGGCCCGGGCTTCGGTCCGGGTGGTGGTGCCGGCGAGGAACCGCCTGCCCCTCCGCAGCCGCCGACGACGTCTGCGCCCTCCCGTCCATAGTCCGGCCGGCGTCGGGTGTGTGGGGTTGCCGCCCCGCGCACCCGACGCTTTTCCAATTGGGCCATTGCGGGTACCTGACTCCCATGGCTGACAAGTTCACGACAACCGATTCGGGGGCGCCCGCGCCCAGCGTCGAGCATTCACTGACCGTCGGACCCGACGGGCCGATCCTGCTGCAGGACCACTACCTGATCGAGCAGATGGCCAACTTCAACCGCGAGCGCATCCCGGAGCGCCAACCGCACGCCAAGGGCGGTGGGGCGTTCGGCCAGTTCGAGGTGACGCATGACGTCAGCGAGTTCACCCGTGCGGCGTTCCTGCAGCCGGGTGCCAAAACCGAGATGGTGGCGAGATTCTCGACGGTGGCGGGCGAGCGCGGCAGCCCGGACACCTGGCGCGACCCGCGAGGTTTCGCGCTGAAGTTCTACACCAGCGAGGGCAACTTCGACATGGTGGGCAACAACACCCCGGTGTTCTTCGTCCGCGACCCGATGAAGTTCCAGAACTTCATCCGCAGCCAGAAGCGCATGCAGGCGACCAACCTTCGCGATCACCACATGCAGTGGGACTTCTGGACACTGTCACCCGAATCCGCGCATCAGGTCACCTGGCTGATGGGTGACAGGGGCATCCCGAAGACTTGGCGACACATGAACGGCTACTCCAGCCACACCTACAGCTGGCTCAACGCCGCAGGCGAATTGTTCTGGGTCAAATACCATTTCAAGACCGACCAGGGTGTCGACTTCCTGACTCAGGAGGACGCCGACCGGTTGGCAGGCGAGGACGGCGACTACCACCAGCGCGACCTCTACACCTCGATCGAGGACGGCAACTTCCCGACGTGGACGCTGCACGTGCAGATCATGCCGTTCGAGGACGCGAAGACCTACCGGTTCAACCCCTTCGACCTGACGAAGGTCTGGCCGCACGGCGACTACCCGCTGCACGAAGTCGGCAAGATGACGCTGAACCGCAACGTCACCGACTACCACGCCGAGATGGAGCAGGCCGCGTTCGAGCCGAACAACGTCGTACCGGGCACCGGCCTGAGCCCCGACAAGATGCTGCTCGCCCGCGGGTTCTCGTACTCGGACGCGCACCGTGCGCGGCTGGGCGTGAACTTCAAGCAAATCCCGGGCAACGAACCGCATGTCGAGGTGAACGCCTACTCCAAGGACGGCGCCATGCGGATCCGCAACGTCACCGATCCGGTCTACACGCCCAACTCGATGGGCGGGCCGGAGGTCGATGCGAGGCGGGCTGCCGAAGTGCACTGGGCCTCCGACGGCGACATGGTTCGCACCGCCTACGCGCTGCGTCAGGACGACGACGACTGGGGTCAGGCGGGCACCATGGTGCGCGAGGTGCTTGACGACGACCAACGGGACCGCTTGGCGCACAACATCATCGGCCATGTGTCGAAGGGCGTTCGGGAGCCTGTGCTCTCGCGCGTGTTCGAGTACTGGAACAACGTCGATCCCGACCTCGGCAAGAAGGTCGAGGAAGGTGTGCGCAGCGGCCAGGGCTGAGGGTCAGCGCAAACGCGCCGTCGTCACGGGCCGATGCGCGTCCACACCGCCGTCAGGTTCGCGGCAGGGCAGGTGCCGACGGATACCAGCGTCAACTCCTGCACATAACCGTCGACCACCACAGTCGGAGTGCCGGTGCCCGTCGCCGTCCCGCATCCGGGGAGGGTCTGCGTGTGTGTCCAGCCTGCACCGGTCCATGTCAGCGGAACTGTTCCGCCCGCGCCTGTCCCGACAGCGTCGCACTGTGCGCAGGCCGACGAGACGTGGACGACGTCGCCGAACGGAGCGACGGTGTACGTGCCGCTGAACAATCCGTCGTTCACCGCGTTGGCAGTGGGCGACATCGTCGCGAGCCCCAGAACGGCAGCGCCTGCTGCGCCGATCAGAGTCATTCGTTTCATGTGGTTACCCCCGTCAAGTTTGCTGTGATGTCGAGTATGCGGCCGCGGTCATCGTTGTGTGCGGGAAACGACGGGCTGGCATGATCAGACCCATGAGCATCGAAGTCGTATTCACCGCAGAGTCAACCGCAACCGGAGGTGGCCGCGACGGCCACGTGAAGTCGACGACCGGCCGGATCGATCTCGACACCCGGCCGCCCAAGGAGATGGGCGGCAACGGCGAGGGCACCAACCCCGAGGAGTTGTTCTCGGCGGGCTACTCGGCCTGCTTCCTCGGCGCGCTGAGGCTGGTCGCCCGCAACGAGAAGATCGACCTCGACGATGCGACGGGTATCACGGCCAGGGTCGGCTTCGGCAAGGACTCCGAAGGCGGCTTCGGGATCAACGCTCATCTGATCGGGTATCTACCCGGCCTCGAGCAGGATGCGGCGGAGGAGCTGATGGAGAAGGCACACGGCGTGTGCCCGTACTCCAAGGCCACGCGCGGCAACATCGACGTCAAGCTGTCGGCGAAGGTCTGAGGCCATGAGGCGCACCGTCGCCCTCGCAGGCGTCGGGCTCGCCGTCGGTATGGCGGCGGCCGCCCCCGCGGCGGCGCGCCCGTCCGACCCCGGAGTGGTGAACTACGCCGTCCTCGGCAAGGGCTCGGTCGGCAACATCGTCGGCGCGACACTGCGGTTCGACGCGCCGTTCACCGATCCGTTCCAGTCGTACTGGGTCGACAACCCGGCGTGCAACAACTGGGCCGACATCGGGCTCCCCGAGGTGTTCCTCGACCCGGACCTGGCCTCGTTCAACGGGACGACGACGCAGGAGTCGGCGACCGACGACACGCACCGCGTCAAGCAGGCTGTCGGCGTCTTCGCCACCAACGAGGCGGCCAACCGGGCGTTCCACCGCGTCGTCGACCGCACCGTCGGCTGCTCGGGCCAGACCACGGCCATGCACCTGGACACCATGGCGACCGAGGTCTGGTCGTTCACCGGGGGACCGGCCACCGCGACGGACGCCGACTGGGTGAAGCAGGAGGCGGGCACCGACCGGCGCTGCTTCAACACCACCCGGCTGCGCGAGAATGTTCTGCTGCAGGCGAAAGTGTGCCAGGCCGGCAACGGCGGCCCCGCGGTGAACGTGCTGGCAGGAGCGATGCAGAACACGCTCGGGCAGTAACCACCCGACGCCTTCGACTCCGACACTTACTCGTCACGAAGATTTCCCGGGTATTTGTCAGTGATCTCTGGAAGATGGATAGGGGCCGCGAGCATTCGAAGCCGGAGGGGATGGTTGGGATGACCAACACCATCACGACCGACCTGGCTGAAGGGCACCCTACCGACGTCGCCGCGACCGAGCTGACCAGCGCCAACGATGCGGCCCAGCTGATCGGTGAGTCCTGCCTGACCGATGGCCCGGTCGGCCGCGTCGGCCTCGAGATCGAAGCGCACTGCTTCGACCTCGCCGAACCGGGCCGCCGCCCGGAATGGGATGAGATCGGCGCGGTCATCGCGGGCATCGCCGAGCTACCCGGCCGGAGCCTCATCACCGTCGAACCCGGCGGTGCGGTCGAGTTGTCCGGGCCGCCCGCCGACAGCATCATGCCCGCCATCGCGGCCATGACCGCCGACCGCGAGGTGCTGCGCTCAGCGTTCAGCGAGGCGGGTCTCGGCCTGGTGCTCCTCGGCGCCGATCCGCTCCGACCCGCCAAGCGGATCAACCCCGGTGACCGCTACCGCGCCATGGAGCGGTTCTTCGAGGCCAGCCAGACCGGTGCAGCCGGGGCGGCGATGATGACGTCGACGGCGTCGGTGCAGGTGAACCTGGAAGCCGGCCCGCAGGCCGGGTGGGCCGACAGGGTTCGGCTGGCGCACGCGCTCGGTCCGACGATGGTCGCCATCGCCGCCAACTCACCGTTGCTCGGCGGCAGGTTCACGGGATGGCGCAGCTCCCGGCAATGGGTGTGGAGTCAGCTGGATTCGGCCCGCTGCGGTCCGGTCCTCGGCGTCGACGGCGACGATCCGTCGAGCGACTGGGCGCGCTACGCAATGAAGGCCCCGGTCATGCTCGTGCACCCCACGCCCGAGATGGATGCGGTGGCGGTGACCGACTGGGTGCCGTTCGCCGACTGGGCCGACGGCCGTGTCCTGCTCGGTGACCGTCGCCCGACCGTCGCCGACCTCGACTATCACCTGACGACGCTGTTCCCGCCCGTGCGACCGCGCCGCTTCCTCGAGATCCGCTACCTCGACAGCGTCCCCGACCCCGACTGGCCCGCGCTGGTCTTCACGCTCAGTACGCTTCTCGACGACCCCGTCGCCGCCGATATCGCGGCTGAGGTCACCGAACCTGTTGCGACGGCGTGGGATCGGGCCGCGCAGATGGGACTCTCCGACCGTCGCCTGCACGAAGCCGCGATCCGGTGCGTTCAGACAGCCGCCGAGCGCGCCCCCGCCGAGCTCGAGGAATCGATGGAGCGGTTGACGCGTTCGGTCGAAAAAGGACGCGCACCGGCCGACGAGTTCTCCGACCGGGTCGTGCGAAGCGGGATCGCGACCGCGGTCACCGAATCGGCACAAGGGGAGCAGTGACCGCACGCGAATCTCTGGCCCAGCGGCTGACCAAGGCGCGGGACCGGACGCTTCGGCTGGTCGAGTTCGACGACGCCGAATTGCACCGGCAGTACGACCCGCTGATGAGCCCGCTGGTGTGGGATCTCGCGCACATCGGCTGGCAGGAAGAGCTCTGGCTGCTGCGCGACAACAACCCGGACCGTCCCGGGCTGCTCGAGCCCGACGTCGAGCGCCTGTACGACGCATTCAGCAACCCGCGGGCCAGCCGCGTGGATCTGCCGCTGATGCCGCCCACCGATGCGCGCGCCTACTGCACGACCGTGCGCGACAAGGCGCTCGACCGTCTCGACGCGCTCGCCGACGACGACAGGGAGGCGGCATTCAACTTCGGCCTGGTGATCAGCCACGAGAACCAGCACGACGAGACGATGCTGCAGGCGCTCAACCTCCGCGTCGGCCCTCCGCTGCTCGACCGCGGCGGGCCGCTGCCACCTGGCAGGTCCGGTGTGGCGGGCACGTCTGTACTGGTTCCCGGAGGCCCGTTCGTGCTCGGCGTCGACGCAATCACCGAACCGCAGTCACTCGACAACGAGCGCTCCGCGCACGAAGTGGAGGTGCCCGCGTTCCGCATCGGCCGCGTGCCGGTGACAAACGGGGAATGGCGGCAGTTCGTCGACGACGGCGGTTACCGCGAGCCGCGTTGGTGGTCCGAGCGCGGGTGGTCGCACCGTGAGAAGGCCGGGTTGACGGCGCCGCAGTTCTGGAACGCCGACGGCACCCGCACGCGGTTCGGCCATGTCGAGGAGATTCCCGCCGACGAACCCGTGCAGCACATCACGTACTTCGAAGCGGAGGCGTACGCCGCATGGGCGGGTGCACGGCTTCCCACCGAGATCGAGTGGGAGAAGGCGTGCGCGTGGGATCCGGCGGCCGGAACCAGGCGCCGATTTCCCTGGGGCACATCGGAACCCACCACCGCGCTGGCCAACCTCGGCGGCGACGCCCTTCGCCCCGCGCCGGTGGGCGCCTACCCCGCTGGTGCGTCGGCCTACGGGGCCGAACAGATGCTCGGCGACGTGTGGGAGTGGACGTCGTCGCCGCTGCGTCCGTGGCCGGGCTTCACGCCGATGATCTACGACCTCTACAGCCAGCCGTTCTTCGACGGGGACTTTCATGTGCTGCGGGGCGGATCGTGGGCGGTGGCCGCCGACATCCTGCGGCCCAGTTTCCGCAACTGGGACCATCCGATCCGCAGGCAGATCTTCAGCGGTCTGCGGCTGGCCTGGGACGTCTGATGTGTCGCCACCTCGGCTGGCTCGGCAACTCGCGATCGGTGGCGTCCCTGACGCTCGACCCGCCGTATGGCCTTCTCGTGCAATCGTATTCGCCGCGTAGGCAAAAGCACGGATTGATGAACGCCGACGGCTGGGGCGTCGGGTTCTTCGACGACGACGGCGTGGTCAGGCGGTGGCGCAGCGCCACCCCGCTGTGGGGTGACGCGTCGTTCGCGTCGCTGGCCCCTGTTCTCGAGAGCCGCTGCGTGGTCGCCGCCGTGCGGTCGGCGAGTGTCGGCATGCCCATCGAGGCGTCCGCGTCGGCGCCGTTCACTGACGGGCGGTGGCTGCTGTCGCACAACGGCCTGGTCGATCGCGCCGTGCTGCCGGCGTCGCCGGTCGCCGAATCGACCAACGACAGCGCGCTTCTGGCCGCGCTGATCTTCGACCGCGGTATGGATCGACTCGGGGAGACCATCGTCGAGATCGCCGCGGCCGACCCGAACGCCAGGCTGAACATCGTCGCGGGCAACGGATCCGAACTACGCGCCACCACGTGGGGCGACACCTTGTTCGCCCTCCGGCGTGACGACGGCGTCGTCCTCGCCAGCGAACCCTTCGACGACGACGGGGACTGGCAGGAGATCCCTGACCGCCACCTCGTCACCGTCACCGACACCCGCGTGGAGTTGACCGCGCTGAAAGGACCGGTATGACCCTCTCGCTGTCCAACCACCTCGCCGCGGACTCCGCGGCGCGGACGCTGCGCCGCGACGTCTACGACGGTCTGACCAGCACACCGAAGTCGTTGCCGCCCAAATGGTTTTATGACTCGGTCGGAAGCGATCTGTTCGACCAGATCACCCGGCTGCCCGAGTACTACCCGACCAGGGCCGAAGCCGAGATCCTCCGCGACCGCGCCGCGGAGATCGCCGCGGCCTCGGGCGCCGACACCCTCGTGGAACTCGGCAGTGGCACATCGGAGAAGACGCGGCTTCTGCTGAGCGCGCTGCGCGACACCGGTTCCCTGCGCCGCTTCATCCCGTTCGACGTCGACGCGGGGATGCTCGAGGCTGCGAGCTCGGCCATTCTCGGCGAGTATCCGGGTATCGAGATCGACGCCGTTTGCGGAGATTTCGAGGAGCACCTGAACAAGATCCCGCGTGTCGGACGTCGTCTCGTGGTGTTCCTCGGTTCCACCATCGGCAATCTGACGTCCGATCCACGCGCGGAGTTTCTCTCGACGCTGTCGGACACTCTGCAGCCGGGTGACACGCTCCTGCTGGGGACGGACCTCGTCAAGGACACCGGCAGGCTCGTGCGCGCCTACGACGACAGCGCCGGTGTCACAGCGCGTTTCAACCGCAATGTGCTCGCCGTGGTGAACCGGGAACTCGACGCCGACTTCGACCTGGACGCCTTCGAGCACGTCGCCAAGTGGAACGCCGACGAGGAACGCATCGAGATGTGGCTCAAGGCGGACTCCGCGCAGCGGGTACACATCGGCGCGCTCGACCTGACCGTCGAATTCAGCGCAGGCGAGGAGATGCTCACCGAGGTGTCGTGCAAGTTCGGAGACGACCGCGTTGCGCGCGAACTGGCTGCCGCCGGCCTGCGGCGCACGCACTGGTGGACGGACGCCGCGGGCGACTTCGGGCTGTCGCTGTCGACGAAATGACCGAACTCGCCGACCGGTGGCGGGCCGCCAGGCCGACGGTCGCGGGCCTGCACCTGGACAGCGGCGCCTGTTCGCGGCAGAGCTTCGCGGTGATCGACGCGGCGGCGCAGCACGCCAGACACGAGGCCGAGGTGGGCGGTTATGTGGCCGCGGCGGCGGCGGAACCGGTGCTCGATGCGGGTCGCGCCGCGGTCGCGGTCCTCACCGGGATGTCGCCGTCTGACGTCGTCTACACCGGGGGCGCCAACCATTCGCTGGACCTGCTTCTGAGCAGTTGGGTCGAACCGCGCACCGTCGCATGCCTTCCCGGTGAGTACGGCCCGAACCTCGCCGTGATGGCGGCCAACGGTTTCGCCGTGCTGGACCTGCCGGTCGACAGCGCGGGACGTCTCGATGTCGACGAGGCCGCCACCATGCTCGCCGTCAACCCGCCGGAACTGGTCCACCTCACCCCGCTGGCCAGCCACCGCGGCATCGTGCAACCGGTCGGCGAACTCGCCGAGGTGTGCCGCGGGCTCGGGTTGGCGCTGGTGATCGACGCCGCACAGGCGCTCGGCCACATCGACTGTGCGGTGGGCGCCGACGCCGTCTATTCGTCGTCGCGCAAGTGGTTGGCGGGCCCGCGCGGAGTCGGAGTACTGGCGATCAGGCCGTCGCTCGTCGAGCGGTTGCGGCCCCGACTGCCACCGCCCGAGTGGAACCTGCCGCTGACGGTTCTGGAGCGCCTCGAACACGGTGAGACGAATCTTGCTGCCCGCATTGGTTTTTCGGTCGCAGCGGGCGAGTACCTCGCGGCCGGCGCCGAGGATGTCCGCGCCGCGCTTGCCCAGGTGGGGCGGTCGACCCGCGACATCCTCGCCGACGTCGACGGCTGGCGCGTCGTCGAACCCGGTGCCGAACCGACTGCGATCACCACGCTCGTTGCCACCGATGGCGCCGACCCGCAACGCATCCGCGCGTGGCTGATCGCCGAACGCGGCATCGTCACCACGTACGCGGAGGTGCAACGGGCACCG
>DATEIG010000232.1:0-2270 GCA_035279185.1 Mycobacterium sp. | reverse complement strand
CGTGTCATGCCCTTGACGTGCGCCTCGTAGATGACGGTCTCGTGGTAGGGCGTGCGCGGCGCGCGATCGGACGCCCAGTCGAAGTACGGGTTGATGACGACGCTGGTCATGGTGTGGCCGAGCGAGTCGATCCGCGGCGGGTTGGCGGTGTCGAGGGGATCGACCTTGGCTGCCTCGAGGTCGTAGGAGTACAGCGCCTGGGAGAACTCGAAGTCGCCGTGAAACGACTTGCCGTACGGGTCGAGCAACAGCTTGCTCGCATCACATCGGTGCCCGGCCGCGGGGTCCCACGGGCCGTGGACGCGGAAGCCGTACCGCTGGCCCGGCGTCACGGTCGGCAGATAGGCATGCCACACGTAACCGTCGACCTCGTCGAGGTCGATCCGCTCCTCGGTGCCGTCCTTGGCGATCAGGCACAGCTCGACCTTTTCGGCGACTTCGGAGAACAGCGAGAAGTTCGTCCCCGCGCCGTCGTAGGTGGCGCCGAGCGGATACGGAGTACCGGGCCACACCGTCGTCGAAGACATCAGTCGACCTTATCGGCGGACGCGGTCGGACGCGCGGTAGTCACCACCAGTGGGTGGCGATGCCGATCTGACGTCCGAGCTCGTCAGCCATCGTGCGCATGTACGTCTTCGAGATGTGGTGAGAATCGTGATAGATCAGCACGTTTCCCTCGACGGCGCGGCACACGTCCTTGCGGCACACCGCGTCGCTGAGGTCGAGCGGTTTGAGCAGCGGGAACCGGTTCACCCATGGGAGCGTCGGGTTGGTCTTCGACAGCACATCGGAGCGTCTGATCCCACATGAGATCCCGTTGCCGCCGTCGGCGAGGCAGTCGGCGGGGAAGAACGGCAGGCTCCTGCGCACCAGCCAGGGGGTGTCGCGCATCGCGAGGATTGGAATGTCGTTGTCCGACAGTTCTTCCCAGATTCCGACGTAGGTGCCGGGCATCACGTCGCCCGCCTTGATGTTCCACGGCCTGGTCGCCGTGGTGAACACGAAGTCGGGCCGATCGTCGATGATCTTCTTCATCGCCGACTCGTTCCAGGTGTGGCACTTCGGGTAGGGCCGGTTGTCGCCCATCACCAGCGGCACCTCTTCGGTGGTCAGCGGGCAGCCCATCTTCAGATAGGTGGTCACCTTGAAGTGGTGCAGCTTGCCGAGCAGATCCAGCGCGGTGATCCAGTGTTCTGCGTGCGATCCGCCTGCGAGTGCGATCGTGCGCGACGCCGACTGGTCGCCGTAGGTGCAGGTGATCACGTCGACGGTGTCGAAGTCGCTGATGCAGCCGTCCTCGGTGGTCTCGGGGAGATCCTGCTTCGCCTCGAGCACCGTCGGCCGCATCGGCGCATCCGGCACAGGGGCGTTGTCGAGCAGCGCGTGCGCCCCGGGGTAGTCGAGAGACTCGAGGGTGCCCAACTGCTCGGCGTTGGCCCGCTGCACTCCGATGTGCTCCCGCCACGAGAACGAGGTCACCGTCAGCGCTACGGCGAGCGCCGCCACAACCGAGCCGAGGAGCATCGTCGGCCGACGCAGCCTGCGCCGCAACGGGATCGTGACCGGTGTCGCGGCGGCACCGGTAGCCCCCGACGAGCGGTACCGCAGCGGGTTCTCGACGTACTTCGTCGTCAGGTAGGCCAGGAGTATCGACACCAGCAGCACGCCCGCGCCGTCGAGGAACCCCGCGTGCTGCCGATCGGCGTAGACGAGCCAGAAGATCAGCAGCGGCCAGTGCCAGAGATAGAGCGAATAGGCGATGGATCCGAGCCACACGAACGGCTTGGTGGCCAGCAGCCGGTTGGGCAGCGGCAGCTTGCCGCCGGTGTGCGGGTCGGCGAGCCGGTTGGCGCCGGTCAGGATGAACAGCATCGTGGCGCCCACCGGCACCAGCGCCCACGGGCCGGGGAACTCCTTGACGCCGTCGATCAGCGCGCCGCAGGACAAAATGGCTGCGAGGGCCACCAGCGCCACCGTCGCGCGCAGCCACATCGGCCAGCGGATGTACCCGACGACCGCACCCACCAGCGCGCCGAGCAGCAGCTCCCACCCGCGGGCGAAGCTGTTGTAGTAGGCCGTCGCCTGATCTGCGTTGTGGGCAAAGATCGCGTAGACGAACGACGCGACGGTCAGCGCGGTCAGCAGGACGACGAGCGCCGCGCGCATGTGCCTGCCGAACACCTTCCGAAACAGCAGCGCGAAACCGAAGATCAGCGCGAGAAACGCGATGTAGAACTGACCTTGAACGGACATGGACCAGATGTGCTGCA
>DATEIG010000231.1:0-3343 GCA_035279185.1 Mycobacterium sp. | reverse complement strand
CCCGATGAGGACGAGGACGCCGCCGCCGTCGCGGCCGCCACCGACCTCGCGGCGTCGATCTCCTCCGGTACCGCCGCGCCGTTTCACGGCATTCGGATCAAGAGCTTCGAGGCGCCTTCACGCCGCCGCGGCGTGCGCACCCTGCAGTTGTTCGTCGGCGCCCTCGCCGAGGCGGGCGGGTTGAGCGACGGGTTCGTCGTCACGCTGCCCAAGGTCACGTCCGTCGACCAGGTCGATGCATTTGTCTTCGCGCTGGGACGTGTCGAGACCGCATGTCGTCTCACACCGGGCACCGTGCGGTTCGAGATCCAGGTCGAGACGCCGCAGGCGATTCTCGGCGCCGACGGCACGGCGCTCATCGCGCGCATGGTCCATGCCGGCCGAGATCGCGTCACCGGATTGCATTACGGCACATACGACTACTCCGCGTCGCTGGGCATCGCGGCCGAGTATCAGAGCCTCGAGCATCCGGTCGCTGACCATGCCAAGGCTGTCATGCAGGTCGCGGCCGCAGGCACCGGGGTCTTCGTCTCCGACGGGTCCACCAACGTCCTCCCGGTGGGAGACACCGACGCGGTGCGCGCGGCGTGGCGGCTGCACGCCCGCCTCGTTCGGCGGTCCCTCGAGCGCGGCATCTATCAGGGGTGGGACATGCATCCGGCGCATCTGCCCAGCCGGTACGGCGCCACCTACTCCTTCTACCGGGAGGGCCTGTCCCGCGCGGCCGAACGGTTGCGGGCCTATGTGCACGGCGGTCGGTCCAGCTTCCTCGACGAGCCCGCCACGGCTGCAGCGATGGCCGGATTCCTGCTTCGTGGCCTCGAATGCGGTGCGGTGGAGGCCGAGGAAGTCGACGAACGGGTCGGCGTGGCTCCGGACGCCCTGGCAGTGCTCGCAAAACGACGTCCACGAGACTGACCGCCGGTCACCCGTTTTGGCTCTGCACCCTTGACACGGGTATGTGATGGCGACCACACTATCGTTTATCGGAAACAAACCTCCGTCATACGGAAAAGTCCAGGATGGCCGCAGGCCGAGGAGCCCAGTAGTGAAGATCCTCGTCGTCAATGTCAACACCACTGCGAGCATGACCGAGCTCATCGTGGAGTCGGCACGGTCCGTGGCGTCGCCCGGTACTGAGATCGTCGGGCTCACACCGACGTTCGGTGCCGAGTCGGTGGAAGGCAACTTCGAGAGCTATCTCGCCGCGGTGGGTGTGATGGACGCCGTCACCCGCTACGAGGGGCCCTATGACGCGGTGGTGCAGGCCGGGTTCGGGGAGCACGGCCGCGAAGGCCTGCAGGAACTCTGCGACGTGCCGGTCATCGACATCACCGAGGCGGCGGGCCACGTCGCCTCCCTGTTGGGTCACAAGTACTCCGTCGTGACGACACTCGACCGCACCGTTCCGCTCATCGAGGATCGGCTCAAACTGGCCGGTCTCGACGCGCGGTGCGCTTCGGTGCGATCCAGCGGGATGTCGGTGCTCGAACTCGACGAGCGACCGGAGGACGCGGTCAAGGCCATCGTCGCCGAGGCCGAGCTCGCTGTGAACGAGGACGGCGCCGAGGTCATCTGCCTGGGCTGCGGCGGAATGGCCGGACTCGACGAGGCCGTGGCCGCGGCCACGGCGGTGCCCGTCGTCGACGGTGTCACCGCGGCCGTCAAGCTCGCCGAGGCCCTGGTGGGTCTGGGTCTGACGACCAGTAAGACAAGGACTTTCGCCGCTCCGCGCCGCAAGCGCGTCAGCGGCTGGCCCCTGTCACCCGGCTCGAAGCCGGTTCAGTGAACCCTCACGATCGAAGAGGAGATGCGCGATGCCAACACAGGAGTTCGACCCCGTCGCTCTGGCAGCTCAGGATCCTGAAGGGCGTCTGTACAACAACGACCTCAAACCCGCCGAACCGCAAGAGCGCAAATGGTCGACCTACAGCCTGTTCTCGCTCTGGATGAACGACGCACACAACGCGGGCAACTACACGTTTGCGGCAGGCCTGTTCCTGATGGGGCTCAGCCCGATCGAGGTCACCCTCGGCATCCTCGGCGGCGCGCTGATCATCTTCGCGGGCTGCTGCATGTCCGGCTTCATGGGCCACGACACCGGAGCGCCCTACCCGGTCGTTTCCCGGATGTCGTGGGGCATCTGGGGCGCCAACTTCCCCGCGCTCGTCCGCGGCGCGGTGGCGATCGCGTGGTACGGCATTCAGACGTTCCTCGCGTCCATCGCGCTCAAAGTACTTCTCCTGCACTTCTTTCCCGGGCTCGACGGGCTGGCCGAGACTCGCATACTCGGTCTCGACGTGGTCGGTTGGATCGCGTTTCTTCTGCTGTGGGCCATCCAGATGGTGATCGTGGCCAAGGGCATGGAGGCCGTGCGGCACTTCCAGGGCTGGGCGGGTCCGGCGATCTGGGTCGTGATGATCGCGCTCGCGGTCTGGATGCTGTCACAGGCCGACTGGAACATCTCGTGGACGCAGGGCGGCGGGGACGCGAATCTGTCGTCGGGAGAACAGATCTACCAGACGATTGCGGCCGTCGGCCTGACCGTCGGTGTGCTTGCCACGCTGATGCTCAACTTCTCCGACTTCGCGCGGTTCGCCCCGTCACGGGCCGACGTGGTGAAGGGCAATCTCTGGGGCCTGCCGTTCAACTGGACGGCCTTCGCGCTGACGTCGGTCATCGTGTCCGCGGCCTCGGTATCGGTCTACGGCGAGGCCGTGCTCGACCCGGCCGAACTGCTGGAGAAGGTCGACAGCGACATCATCATGCTGCTGGGCAGCGCGGTCTTCGTCATCGCCACGATCGGCGTGAACATCGTGGCCAACTTCGTGTCCGCGGCCTACGACATCTCGAACGTGAACCCGAAGCGGATCAGCTTCCGCAAGGGCGGCATCATCACCTCGATCCTCGCCCTCGTGTCGATGCCGTGGAACCTGTACAACAGCCCCGACGTGATCGCCTACTTCCTCGGCGGACTCGGCGCGCTGCTCGGTCCGTTCTTCGGCATCCTCGCGCTGGACTACTTCTGGTACCGCAAAGGCCGATTCAGCATCTCCGATCTGTATCTGCCGACGCCGGAGTCGCAGTACTACTACCGAAAAGGCGTCAATCCCAACGCCGTCAAGGCATTCGTGCCGTCTGCCGTCATCGCTCTGGTCTTGGCGCTGGTGCCGACGTTCGGCAAGGTGGCCCCGTTCGGTTGGTTCATCGGCGCGGCGCTGGGCGCCCTCGCGTACTTCGTCGTCACCCGGGGACGTCCGCTGTCGGAGGCGCCCGGCCCAACGCCAGGCGACGCGTCCGGCAGGCTTCAGGACGCCTGATCGATGGCCCATCCTCTTCCCTA
>DATEIG010000230.1:0-8936 GCA_035279185.1 Mycobacterium sp. | reverse complement strand
GATCAGAAGCCAAATCAACGACTCCAGCGATCCGGCGATGTTGGACATGGCGAATCTCCCAGCTGCAGATGACGGCGTTACGCCGGCCCCCGACGGCGGCGGTCGGATACCCCCGACCGCGGATGGCCAAACGCGCCCCGGTCGGCCCTCAGCGGTGTGGAACGCCGGTCAGCACCAGCTCGGTGAACCGGCGGGGCGCCTCCGCGAGCATGGCCGCCGCTCCCGTCCGCTTGGGATGCCGGACGTGCCTTCGCCCCTCCTGCACAGCGCGGACGATGTCCGCCGCAACCTTCTCCCTCGGCACTTTCGTGGAGGCGCGCACTCTGTAGAAGCGCTCGAACGACTTCGCCGTCGGCAGGTAGTCGTCGGCTGACGCGAGCATGTCCGTGGGCACCGGGCCAAGCTCGACGAGCGTCGTACCGAGGGGCAATCCGCGGTAGTCGGCCCGCAGCCCGGCGGTGAAATGCGACAGCGCCGCCTTGGACGCCGAGTATGTCACCAGGCCCGGATAGACGCCGATTCCCGCCAATGACGACACGTTGACGATGTGGCCCCCGCCGCGCCGCAGCATGCCCGGGATCACCTGCCGACAGAGTTCGGCAGGCGCAAGGTAGTTCACCTCGGTGGTCGTGCGGAGAACGTCGTCGGCTGCGTCGGTGAAACCGCCCGTGACCCCGATGCCCGCGTTGTTCACCAGCACGTCGACCGGTCCCGCCTCGTCTTCGATGCGAGCGATGAGACCCGAAACCTGCGCCGGATCGGACAGATCGGCCGCGTGTGCTGTGCCGCCGAGCGGGCCCGCGACTTTCTCCAAGGCGTCCTTGCTGCGTGCCACCAAGGCGACGGTGGCGCCTGCTTCCGCGAACGCGCCCGCGAGCGTTTCACCGATGCCCCGCGACGCTCCGGTGATCAGGACTCGCTTACCGGTCAGCTTCATCGTCGGAGAATATGTCCGCACGCGGAATTCGGGTCCGAATCTGCAATCGCGGGGCCGGCTTCGGCGTCAGCCGATGCCGTCGTCGCCGGTCGAGCACCGTGACAGCAGGACGTAACCCGCGGGCACCTCGCGGACCGCGCGGACATCGGCGAGCAAGCGATTCGGTGCACCCCGGGTGACATATCGTGCGGGATTGCCGATCTGGACGGCCAGCGCGCCGCACTCGTCGACGTAATCGACGAGCAGTCGGCAGTCGGTGCCGCCGCGGCCCTGGCATTGCGCCATCGCTTTGTCGTACAAATTCGCTGGGGTGTCGGCGCCGTTCGCCCAGCCGTAGGCACCGGTCGCCGGTGAGTAGACGATCGCAAGGTACGTGTATTCGTCGGCCTGGGCTGTGCCCGCCTGGCACAGAGCGGCGGCGGCTCCCGCGGTGACGATCATCGCTGCAACGGTTGACTTGATCATGGTGCTGTCCCTGCCCTGGGCTGTGTTGTGAAGCCTGACAAGGCAATTGTGATGTTCGTCGGGTCTGTTCTTAATCGCCGGCGGGTGAGATTTCGGCTGCGGGGGGACAGGGTTTCCTATCCGTCGGGCAAGTCGGTGCCGTAGTGAGCGATAGTCTCACCATGAACAAGTCCCGGGTTGCCCAACCCTTCTCGGCCACACTGCCGTTCGCGCTACTGCTCACCCTGGCGAACTCGTTTCTCGACGCCTACACATACCTGATCCGCGGAGGCGTGTTCGCGACTGCGCAAACCGGGAACGTGGTCTTCCTCGCGGTGCAGATGTCTGGCGGTCGACCGTGGGCGGCGCTCGCGCATCTCTGGCCGATCGTCGCGTTCATCGCCGGCGTCGCGCTGGCCGCTCACATGAAGTCGGGCCGGCTGGATCGTCATTTCACCTATCCGCTGCGCTGGGCGATTGCTCTGCAGGTGCTCGTGCTTCTCGTCATCGGTTTCGTTCCCACATCCGTGCCGCCGAGCATCCTCACGATTCCGATCGCGTTCGTGTCCGCGCTGCAGATCGGTCTCTTCCGAGCCATCGGCGACTTGGCGTACGTGCCGATCGCCACGACCGGCAACCTGCTGCGCTTCGTCGAATCCAGCTATGGCGGTGTAGCCGACGGCAGCGCGACCTCGCGGCGGGCGGCATTCGTCTACGCCGCGCTCATCGGCACCTTCTGCGTCGGGGCACTCGTGGGCGCGGTTTTCAGCCGTCACCTCGAGGAACGCGCGATTTGGCTCCCGGCCGGGTTACTCGGCGTCACCCTGCTGATCTACATCGCCGACGACGTGTTCCGCCGCCGCAAGCAACGCGCGCTCGACGTCCACTAGGCCGGCGGGGGCGGGGGAGCCAGCGGCGCCGGGGCCGGAGGCGGTGGCGCGAACGCCGGGGGCGGCGGTGGCGGTGGCGGCAGGAAGAACGGCGGCAGTCCCGGCGGCGGGAAGACGTTGGGATCGGGTGGCGCAAGGGCGTCGGGCGGTGGCGGAGCATCCGGCGGCGGTGGCGGCGCCTCCTGTCGCCTGGGCGGGCCGTAGTACACGTACGGGGACACACCGGTGCTGGTGTTGATCGTGATGAGGAATCCCGGGACGGCCTTGTCCTTCGGCGTCGTGCCGACGATCGTGCCCTTCGACAGGTAGCTGTCCACTGGCGAGGGCTGGTCGGCGACCTGGAAACCCGCGTCCTGCAACTTCTTTCGTGCCGCGTCGAACTTCAGGCCGGTGATGCTCGGAAGCGGGACCGTCGCTGCGCCGTCGACATAGCGCGGCTCGGTCGGCGGCATCGATATGGGACCGAGGTCGTCGGCGATGGGTTGCATTGCGGTGTACCACGTCCGCGCGGGCTCGTTGCCGCCGTAGAGATTTCCGCTCGAACATCTCCGCAGCGGCCACGAGCACAACTCCCGCGGCGCGGGGGTGTCGTCGAAGATGTAGTTCGCGGCCGCGTACTGGTTGGTGAACCCGAGGAACGCCGACGATCGATGCGACTCGGTGGTACCGGTCTTGCCGGACATCGGCAGGCTCCAGCCGACGGACCCGGCGGCGCTGGCCGCGGTGCCGCTCGTGTGGTCCTTGCCGAGCGCGTTGGCCAGCGTGTTCGCCAGGCCCACCGGGACGACCTGCTCGCACTTCGCCTGCGGGATGGGCACTTCGCGGCCCCGACGGTCGAGAACCTTGTCGATCGGGCTCGGCGGACACCACATGCCGCCGGACGCCAGCGTCGCCGCCACGTTGGACATCTCCAACGCGTTGAGTTCGAGCGGGCCGAGGGTGAACGAGCCCATGTTCTGCTTCTTGACCCAGTCGGCGAGGCTCTCCTTGGTCCCGGGGTCGTAGTCCTTCGCGCTGCCGGGTTCGGCGTACGAACGCAGCCCCAGCCGCACGGCCATGTCGACCGCCCGCGGCACACCGACCTGCTGGATGAGCTTCGCGAACGCGGTGTTCGGCGACTGCGCCAGTGCGTCGGTCACGCTCATTGCGCCGCGGCCGCCGCCACCCGCGTTCTTCACACACCACGTGCGCGGCGGACATCCGGGGCTGTTGCTGTCGCCGAGGCCCGCGCCCTGGAACGTCGCGGGCACGTCGAGCTGGGCGTTGATGCCCATGCCCATCTCCAGCGCGGCCGCGGTGGTGAAGATCTTGAACGTGGATCCGCCGCCGTCGCCCGCGGGTGTGAACGGCTGCGGCTGGACGGTCTCGCCGGCGGCCAGGTTGAGTCCGTATGTGCGGTTGTCGCCCATCGCCAGCACCCGGTGCGCATCCCGGCCCGGCTTGATGACGCTCATGACGCTGGCGACGCCGTCGAGGTCAGGGCTGGCGATCGAGTCGATCGCCTTCTTTACCGAGTCCTGCACCTTCGGGTCGAGCGTCGTGCGGATCAGGTAGCCGTTGCGCGCGAGCGCGTCCTTGGTGATTCCGGCCCTGGCGAGATAGGACAGCGCGTAGTCGCAGAAGAACGCGCGATCGCCGGCACCGATGCAGCCCTGCGCCAGTGGCGCGGGCTTCGGCAGCACGCCCAGCGGCGCGGCCTTGGCCCTCTGCAACTCGTCGGCCTTGTCCGGCAGGTTCTGGATCAGGGTGTCGAGGACGAGGTTGCGCCGCGCCAACGCGCCTTCGGGGTTGGTGTAGGGGTTGAGCGCGCTCGTCGACTGCACCATCCCGGCCAGCAGCGCCGATTGCTGCCAGTTCAGGTCGGCGGCGTTCACCCCGAAGTACGTCTTCGCCGCGTCCTGCACCCCGAAGCTGCCGTTGCCGAACGACACCAGGTTGAGATAGCGGGTCAGGATCTCGGCTTTGGGCAGCGCCTTGTCGAGCTCGAGCGCCATCCGCATCTCACGCAGCTTGCGGATGGGCGTGGTCTCCACAGCGGCCCGGCGCTCGGCGTCGCTCTGGGCGCTGACCAGGAAGTTGTAGTTCTTGACGTACTGCTGCTCGATCGTCGAGCCGCCCCTGGTGTCCACCGCGCCACGCAGGTAGCCCGCAAGACCGGTCAGCGAGCCCTGCAGGTCGACGCCGTTGTGCGCGCTGAAGCGTTTGTCCTCGATGGAGACGATGGCCAGCTTCATCGTGTTGGCGATGCGGTTGCCCGGCACCTCCCAGCGCCGCTGCGTGAAGATCCACGCGATCGGATTGCCCGCGGCGTCGACCATCGTCGAGATGATCGGAACCTCGCCCTCGAGAAGTTGCGCCGTGTCTTGAGCGGTCCGGTCCGACAACCGGTTCGCGATCGCACCCGCGCCGCCGACGACCGGAAACATCAAGGCCGCCATGAGAAGACCCGCCGTCAGGACATACAGGATCAACTTGGCAGGTATGGCCGCGCGCTGCTCCGACACGCATACAAGCGTACGGAGCGCGACGATCTTGAGGACTGTTGCCGTCGGATCGTCAGGGTCGCGCAGCGTTCCACAACGTGAGCAGCGCGGGAATGCGTTGCTCGTCGATTCTCGGGTGCGTCAGCACGTGTCGGAACAGAGCGGCTCCATCCAAGGTGTTCACCACCACCGCGAGCTGCGCGGCGAAGTTGTCCTCGCCGAGTGCCTCGACATCGTCGGCCAGAGCGGCTCGCGCCTCCTCGTAGATCTTCATGAGATAGACCTCCATGACGCCGCGGAGAGCCTCTCGGAGTTTCTCGTCGGTGCGCGCGGCGACCGCCAACTCGTAGAGCACGGTGTTGGTCGAGTTGATGGTCAGGTCGCGCATGATGGTCAGAACGTCTTCGAGCGTGGGCTTCTCGGTGCCGATATCGGCGATCCGCTTCGCGGCCGCCTCGAGTTGACGCCGTCCGGCTTCGTAAGCCGTCGCCGCCATGAAGTCGCCCATGGTCGGGAAGTGCCGGAAGAGAGCGCCGTCGGACACCTCCGCCCGGCGTGCGATCACCTTCGCCGACGCCCGCGCGTATCCCACCTCGATGATCGTCTCGATGCTCGCGTCGAGCAGTCGGGCGATCGTGTCCTCGCGGCGTTGCTGCTGTGTGCGTGCCATGTCAGGCCGGGACGGACGCCCGCTGGGGCTCGCCCGCCTTGAGGAACCGGCCGGACTTCACCGTCTCGCCGTAGCCCTCGCGGAACTCGCCGTCGCGGAACACGACCTCGCCGTTGACGCCGGTCGCGATGACGGCCGCGTCGTTGCGGTTCACCATCCGCGACAGGCCGCCGTAGAACGGCACCGCCTGCTCGTGGTACGCGTCCACCGAATCGTCGAGCCCGGCCGGGTCGATGACGACGAAGTCGGCGCGGTCGCCTTCGCGCAGCGTGCCCGCGGCGAGGCCGAACCACTCGGCGACCTCGGCGGTGAGCCGGTGCACGGCGTGCTCGACGGTCATGAACGGCTTGCCTGCGAGCTCGGCGTCACGGACCCGGCGCAGCAGCTTGACCGGGAAGTTGTAGAAGGCCATGTTGCGCAGGTGCGCACCGGCGTCGGAGAACCCCATGTGCACCGACGGGTCGATCGCCAGCGCGTTGAGGTGCTTGGGCCGGTGGTTGGCGACGATCGTCGTCCACCGCACGTGGCGTTCACCGTTCTCGACGAGCACGTCGAGGAAGGCGTCCAGCGGGTGCACACCGCGCTCGTCGGCGATCTGCCCGAAGCTCTTGCCGATCAGCGACGCGTCCGGGCACTCGACGATGGTGGCGTCGTGGAAGTCGCGGTGCCACAGGCTGGGGCCGAGCTTCTTGCGGTCGAACGAGGCGCGGAACCTGCGCCGGTAGTCGGGGTCGGCGAGCAACTCGTTGCGCTCGATCTGATCCTTCAGGTGAAGGGCGGCGGTGCCCGCGCCGAACTCCTCGAACACCGGCAGGTCGATGCCGTCGGAGTACAGCTCGAACGGCACAGGAAGGTGCTGGAACCGGACGAACGAGCGCAGTAGCCGGTTGAGGATCCGGGTGCCCGGCCCGAACACGTGCACCGCACCGGTGTTGGACTTGGCGTCGGCGGAGACGAGCAGACTCATCCGGACACCGCGCCTGCGGCCGAACATCGAGCTGCTGGTGAGGAAGAAGTTCAACGCCTCCGCGGGGTTCTTGGTGTTGGGTGCGCTCTGCAGGATGCGGCCGCGCTTGCGCAGCACCTTGATGAGCCTGCGGCGCTCACGCCAGGTCGCGAACGTCGACGGCAGCGCGCGGGACCGGAAGCGGTCGCCGTCGAGCTTGTCGATCGGTGCGTCCATGCCGGACATGCCGAGCAGGCCCGCCTCGAGTGCCTCGTCGAGCAGCGTGGCCATCTTCTCGAGTTCGGCGTCGGTCGGTTCGACGCCCTCGGTGGTGGCGCGGTCGAGGCCGAGCACCGTGGTGCGAAGGTCCGAGTGGCCGAGCATCGAGCTGACGTTCGGTCCGAGAGGCAGGTCGTCGAGTGTCTTCACGTATTCGGCCGGGGTGGTCCACGTCCGCTTGGCCTCCAGAGCGCCGAGCACGAAATTGCGCGGCACCGCCTCGACGCGGCTGAACAGGTCGGCCGCGTCCTCGGATTCGGCGTACACCGTCGACAGCGAGCAATTGCCGAGAAGCAGCGTCGTGACGCCGTGGCGGACGGACTCCCGCAGGCCCGGATCGAGCAGCACCTCGGCGTCGTAGTGGGTGTGCACGTCGATGAAGCCGGGCAGCACCCATTTGCCGTCGGCGTCGATGACGTCACCGCAGCCGGTCTCGTCGAGCGGCTCGGCCGACACCGCTGCGACGACGCCGTCGCGAATCCCGAGCGTGCGGCGCACGGGGCGGGCGCCGGTGCCGTCGAACCAGAGGCCGTTGCGGACGATCACGTCGTAGGTCATGTCGGGGACGCTATCAAAGATAGTAAGCGCTTACAATCTTTTCTTGGAGTTAGAGTCGCACCCATGACGCCACCGGTGATCACGCGCTGGATCGACATCATCGAAAACGGCCGCACCTCCGAATTGGAGAGCCTGCTCGCCGCCGACGCGGTGTTCTCCTCGCCCGCGGTGTTCACACCGCAGGAGGGCCGCGACAAGACGCTGGCCTATCTGACCGCGGCCGCCACGGTGTTCGGCGGCACCGACTTCCATTACGTCGAGAAGTGGTTCAGCGAGCGCTCGGCCATTCTCGAGTTCGAAGCGACCATCGACGACAAGTACGTCAACGGCATCGACATGATCCATTGGAACGACGCCGAGCAGATCACCGCGGTGAAGGTGATGGTGCGACCGCTCAAGGGGCTGCAGGCGCTGATGCCCAAAATGGCCGAGCTCCTCGCGCAGAGCTGACCGTGCGGCTGCTCCTCATCGCCGACACACACGTCCCGAAACGCGCGCGCGACCTGCCGCAGCAGGTGTGGGACGAAGTCGCCGAAGCCGACGTCGTCGTGCATGCCGGCGACTGGGTCGAGCCCGCCTTGCTCGACGCGCTCGAGGGGAAGGCTCGTCGGCTCATTGCCTGCTGGGGCAACAACGACGGGGAGGAACTGCGCGCGCGACTGCCGGAGCGGGCCGACGCCACGCTGGAAGGTGTGCGGTTCACGGTCGTGCACGAGACGGGTGCGTCGGGCGGCCGCGACGCGCGGATGGCCACGCTGTATCCCGATACCGACGTGTTGGTGTTCGGGCACAGCCACATCCCCTGGGACACCACGGCAACGACCGGGCTGCGCCTCCTCAACCCCGGGTCGCCGACCGACCGTCGACGTCAGCCGTTCTGCACGTACATGACCGCGACCGTCGCCGACGGCATGCTCTCCGACGTGACCCTGCACCGCCTGGAGCGCCGTGGCGCGTGACCGGCCCGCCAAGGTCGCCGACGTGCACGCGATCGCGTCGGGCATGCCGCACGTCAAACGGATCGAGGTGCCCAAGGGCAACCCCATCTATCAGGTCGGCGGCAAGTCGTTCGTGTTCTTCCGCACGCCGCAGCCCGATGCCGAGGATCCCGAGACCGGCGAGCGCTACGCCGACGTCATCATGATCTGGGTCGAATCCGAGAGCGACAAGCTCGCGCTCCTGCAGGACCCGCAAGCGCCGTTCTTCACCACCGACCGTTTCGACGGCCACCCGTCGGTGCTGGTGCGCGCCAGCGCGCTGGGTCAGATCAGCAAGCAGGAGCTGACCGAGCTCATCCAGGACGCCTGGCTGTCGCGGGCGTCGGCGCGCCGTGCCGAGCGGTGGCTCGCCGACCGCGACATCTAATCCGTCGCGGGCACCGTCTCGTGGTGCGCGCCGCAGATGAAGATGGCCATCCGCGCGGGGGTTTCACCGGGGTTCTTCCACCGGTGCCGCGTGCCGTTCTGCACGACGGTGTCGCCCGGGCGCAGCGTGACCTCGGCGCCGTCGTCGAGTTCGAGCACCACGGTGCCGTCGAGCACGACCTCGAAGTCGATGGTGTCGGTGGCGTGCATGCCCGGGTCGGAGGGGTCCATGTAGCGGAGCAGTCCTGGAAGCTTGCTCTCGAGGTCGGCGACCGCGTCCTCGACGTTGGAGATGTCCTGCTCGGCGGCACTGGTCTGCGGCGGGATCGTCAGCAGCCCGAAGCGGAAGCCGCCGACGGGGGGAA
>DATEIG010000229.1:0-2402 GCA_035279185.1 Mycobacterium sp. | reverse complement strand
GGTGCGACCCTGGAACTCGAAGTGGCGCATCATGATCCACCGCACGCATTGTTCGGCGGCCCGGACGGAATGACCGTGATCAACGCGATCGTCGAGCTGGCGTCACGGTGGCTCAGGCCCGGCGGCCGATGCGCCGTCGAACACGATGACACCACCTCGGGCGCGACCGTCGACGTGTTCGCCGCGGCGGGCGGGTTCGTCGACGTGTGCGCGCATGACGATCTGGCCGAGCGGCCCCGTTTCGTGACGGCCACGCGTGAGAAGGTGGATTCGTGACCGGGAGTCGAGCCAGATGAGCGAGCTGTTCGATTGCGCGGATGCCGAGGCGCGGGCGACAGGCATCGCGTCGGCCGTCAGTGCCGTCAAGGGCGGACGCCTGATCGTCATGCCGACCGACACCGTGTACGGCATCGGCGCGGACGCGTTCGACAACGTCGCGGTCGCCTCACTGCTGTCGGCCAAGGGCCGCGGCCGCGACATGCCGGTGCCGGTGCTCGTGGGGTCGTGGCACACCATCGAAGGGCTCGTGTACACAGTGCCCAACTCGGCGCGCGAACTGATCCGCGCCTTCTGGCCCGGGGCGTTGAGCCTCGTTGTGCAGCAAGCGCCGTCGTTGCAGTGGGATCTCGGCGACGCGGCGGGCACCGTGATGTTGCGGATGCCACTGCACCCGGTCGCGATCGAAATCCTGCGCGAGGTGGGGCCGATGGCCGTCTCCAGTGCGAACGTCTCCGGCCAGCCCGCCGCGGTGACGGCGCAGGACGCCCGAAACCAGCTCGGGGACCTCGTCGAGGTCTACCTCGACGCAGGCCCGTCCGAGCAGCAGTCGGCGTCGACGATCGTCGACCTCACCGGCGCGCACCCGCGCATCCTTCGGCAGGGTCCCGTGACCGCCGATGCGATCGCAAAAGTGCTTGATGTCGAAGTCGACACGTTGACGGCGACGAGCTGAGGCCAGGAGCCTCCCAACCTCGTCCAGTACGGTTCATGCGGTGGTGAGCGAAGTGCACGTGGCGGCCAGCGGGCTGCTCGCGCTCTCCGACCGAGGCGCGGGTGTGCCGCTGCGCGAGTTGGCTCTGGTCGGTCTCACCGCGGCGATCATCACCTATTTCGCCACCGGCTGGGTTCGCGTACTGGCCACCAGGGCGGGGGCGGTCGCCTATCCCAGGGAACGCGACGTCCACCTGCAGCCCACACCGCGCATGGGCGGCCTCGCCATGTACATCGGTGTGCTCGCCGCGGTGCTGCTCGCATCGCAGCTTCCCGCGCTGACCCGGGGTTTCGTCTACTCGTCCGGTCTGCCCGCGACGGTTGTGGCAGGCGGTTTGATCATGGCCATCGGCCTGATCGACGACAAATGGGGCCTCGACGCGCTGACCAAGTTCGCGGGCCAGATCACCGCCGCCAGCGTGCTGGTGACCATGGGTGTGGCATGGAGCGTGCTGTACATCCCGTTCGGCGGCGTCGGCACCATCGTGCTCGACCAGGTCTCCTCGATCCTGCTGACGCTGGCGCTGACGGTCGCGATCGTCAACGCGATGAACTTCGTCGACGGGCTGGACGGGCTTGCGGCAGGCCTGGGGCTGATCACCGCGCTGGCGATCACCATCTTCTCCATCGGGTTGTTGCGCGACCACGGCGGCGACGTGTTGTTCTACCCGCCCGCGGTGATATCCGTCGTGCTGGCCGGCGCGTGTCTTGGCTTCCTGCCGCACAACTTTCACCGCGCCCGCATCTTCATGGGTGACTCCGGCTCGATGCTGATCGGCCTGATGCTCGGCGCGGCATCCACGACAGCTGCCGGTCCGATATCCCAGAGCGCCTACGGCGCCCGCGATGTGTTCGCTCTGCTCTCGCCGTTCCTTTTGGTGGTGGCCGTCATGTTCGTGCCGGCTCTGGACATGTTGCTGGCCATCGTCCGACGCACCCGCGCCGGGCGCAGTCCCTTCAGCCCCGACAAGATGCACCTGCACCATCGGCTGCTGCAGATCGGCCACTCGCACCGGCGGGTCGTTCTGCTCATCTATCTGTGGGTGGGCATCGTCGCGCTCGGTGCGGCGAGCACGATCTTCTTCGACCCCCGCTACACCGGCGGGGTGATGCTCGCGGCCACTCTGGTGGCCATCGTCGTCACGCTGATACCACTCCTGCGACGGAGCGAAGAGTCGTACGACGGCTTGTACGACAAAAAGTAGTAGGACCCGGTTTCTGACCCTTTCCTGTGTGGTACGGTGCTGGTAGAACCCGAAAAACCTCGCGGGTTGCCGGCCCCCGCGCCGCCCGGTTCACCACCGATCGGCACGGAAAAACGACCGACAAAGGGAGCTACCCCTTGGGTGATTCCAGCGCGCCCCGCGCACTCCGATACGCTCGGTGCGCCACGCACAGAATCATTGGGTTAG
>DATEIG010000228.1:0-8732 GCA_035279185.1 Mycobacterium sp. | reverse complement strand
GCTCCGAGCCGGTATCAGCACATCCCGGTGACCGTCGAAGAGTGACGGTAGAGTAAACCCGAGCGCTGCGGTCAACAGTGCGCACAATCCGGGAGGGTCCATGTGGTATTGGCTGTTCAAGTACATCTTCATGGGCCCGCTTCTGACTGTGCTGGGACGCCCCAAAGTCGAAGGCCTGGAATATGTTCCGGACTCCGGCGCGGTGATTCTGGCCAGTAACCACCTGGCCGTTGCGGACAGCTTCTATTTGCCCCTCGTCGTCAAACGCCGCATCACCTTCCTCGCCAAATCCGAGTACTTCACCGGCACCGGCATCAAGGGATGGTTCCAGCGCTGGTTCTACACCGTGGCCGGGCAGGTACCCATCGACCGCACCGACGCCGACTCCGCACAGGACGCTCTGCTGACCGCGGCGCGGATCCTCAACGAGGGCAAGCTGCTCGGCATGTATCCGGAGGGCACCCGGTCACCGGACGGCCGCCTCTACAAGGGCAAGACGGGCATGGCCCGGGTCGCCCTCAACACGGGCGTGAAAGTCATCCCGGTGGCGATGATCGGCACCGACAAGGTGAACCCGCCCGGCAGCAAGATGTGGCGGTTCGGTCGGGTCACGGTCCGGTTCGGCAAGCCGATGGACTTCAGCCGGTTCGAGGGCCTCGAGGGCAACCGGTTCATCGAGCGGGCGGTGGTCGACGAGGTGATGTACGAGCTGATGCGCCTGTCGGGGCAGGAGTACGTGGACCTGTACGCCGCCGACATCAAGGAGGGTAAACAACCCGCCCCCGAACTCCTCGCCGGTTAGTTCGTCGCAGGAACCCTCGCCGCGCTGACTTCCGCGGGATCGGAGTCGGTCGCACGTGGCGACACCGTGGCCGCAACCACGATGACCGCGAGCGCCCACCAGAGGTACGAGCCACCGACCAGCTGACGCCACAGCGGTGCCGTCGTCTCGTGATGTTCGGGCATCAGCGTGATCGGTGTCCACACCATCAGCGCCAGCCCGACCGCCGTGACCGCGCCGAGCGCGACGTTGCGGTGGCGCCACGCGAGCACGCTGCATGTGATCACCGTCGGCAGCGCCCACACCCAGTGGTGTGACCACGACACCGGCGACACCACGAGGCCGAACATCGCCACGCAGATCAGTGCGAGCACGGGCTCGCCCGCCCGCAGCGCCCTGCGGGCGGCCCAGATCGTCAGCGCCAGCACAGCGAAGCAGGCAACGGTCCACAGGACGAACCGGTCACCCTCGCCGAGGCCGAGTCGGGCCAGAGCACCCGCGATGTTCTGGTTGGTGTTCAGCGTCGCGGTGCCGATCCGGTCGGTGTTGCGCACGGTCTCGGTCCAGTACTCCCACGAATCGCGCCAGGCGAAGACGAACCCGACGACGGTGGCCACCACGCCTGCGGCGGCGGTCACGACCAGCGTGCGGGTGTCGCGGCGCAACAGGAAGTAGAGCAGGAACACCGCCGGGGTCAGCTTCAGTGCGATCGCGACGCCCAGCAGGATGCCGCGGGGCCACGGCGTCTTGCGCGGTACGCAGTCGGCGATGACGAGCGTCATCAGCACGACGTTGATCTGGCCGAAGTCGAAATTCGCCCGGATCGGCTCCAGGTAGATCACCGCGGGGGCCACCAGAGCGGCCGCCACCCAGGTCCGCCGCAGCCACGCGGGCTCGGAGGTGATCGACGACGTCGGCCAGACGTCCAAGCGGGTCAGCACGATCACCGTGGAGACGATCAGCAGCACGAACGTGATCACCGTGATGACGGCGCTGGCCACCGACAGCGGCAGCAGGGCGAACGGCGAGAAGACGATCGCGGCGAGCGGCGGATACGTGAACGGCAGCTCGAGGCCGACCTGGGTCTCGAACATGGCGCCGTCGGCGTAGAGCGGTTTGTCGTCCAGCCAGGCCCGCCCGCCCATCCGGTAGACGTCGATGTCGATGCGGTAGATGACCTGCCCGAGCAGGCGCCAGCCTGCCCAGACCACTGCCGCCAGCGTCAGCAGCTGGAACACCCGCCACGCGAGCGTCGGCCACTTACCCCCGCGCGTGCGCGGGGCGGTTATCGCTCCTCGCGTGCGCGGGCCCAACCTACTCATGTCGCAGCACAGACTATCGGCCGCACGCGGCGCGCCGGACCATATCCCCGGCACGTCGCCGCCTCAGCAGCGTAGGTTTTCTGCGTGCACCTGACGTTCGACTGGAGCCCGGACATACCGCACGGCCGGATGCCGCTGCTGTTCTGCCTCGTCGCCTTCATCGCAACGTTCTTCGTCACCCGCACCATCGTCCGGTACATCCGCAGCCACGCCGACAGCGACAAGCCCCGCAAATGGTGGCAGCCGCGCAACATCTCGGCGGGCGGCGGCATCCACATCCACCACGTGGTCATCGGCGTGATCTTGGTCATGGTTTCCGGGGTTTCGATGGTGACATTGTCTGTGAATGGGGGAGTACCCGAATTCACGGTCGCGGCAACCATTTTCGGGATCGGTGCCGCTCTCGTACTGGACGAGTTCGCTTTGATACTGCATCTGCAGGACGTGTACTGGGCCGAGGACGGGCGCACATCGGTGGACGCGGTGTTCGCGGCGATCGCCGTGGCCGGGCTGCTGGTCCTCGGATTCAACCCGCTGTCCTTCTTCGACATCGGGATCTGGCGGGAGGACCACAGCTTCGCCGCGCGGGCCGCGGTCGTCGCGCTGGCGGTCATCACGCTGGCGCTCGCGGTGATCGTGCTGCTCAAGGGCAAGGTCTGGACCGGGCTGATCGGCATGTTCATCACCCCGCTGCTGTTCGTCGGGGCGTTGCGGCTGTCGCGCCCGCATGCCCCGTGGGCGCGCTGGCGTTACACCGCCAAGCCCCGCAAGATGCATCGCGCGCTGGTCAGGGAACGCGTCCTGCGCAGGCCGGTTGTGCAGGCCAAACTCTGGCTCCAGCACATCATCGCCGGGGAGCCGAGGTTCCCCGACGACGCCGAGGTGAACCAGCAGCTCGACCTCGAGATCCATCCCGCCCCCGCGCCGCCTGCCGATCCGCAGGCCGTCGCCGAGAAGGCCACCGCGTAGGCCCGGCGTGAAGTACTTCTACGACACCGAGTTCATCGACGACGGCCGCACCATCGAGCTCATCTCCATCGGCGTTGCCGCCGAGGACGGTCGCGAGTACTACGGCATCTCGAGCGAGTTCAACCCCGACCGGGCCGGTCGCTGGGTGCGCACCCATGTGCTTCCCAAGCTGCCGTCGCCGTCGTCGCAGCTCTACCGGTCGCGCAAGCAGATCCGCTCGGACCTGGAGAATTTCTTCGGCATCGACGGCGACGAGCCGATCGAGCTGTGGGCCTGGGTCGGCGCCTACGACCATGTGGTGCTGTGCCAGCTCTGGGGACCGATGACCGCACTGCCGCCCGCGATCCCGCGGTTCACCCGTGAACTGCGGCAGTTCTGGGAGGAGCGCGGTTCCCCGAGGATGCCGCCGAGACCGCGGGACGCGCACGACGCGCTGGTCGACGCGAAGCACAACTTGCTGCGCTATCAGGTGATGACGTCGGTAAATCGGCTGGTCTGAGCCAGTTACCATGTATGGGTGAACTGGACCGTCGACGTACCCATCGAGCAGCTGCCCTCGCTGCCCCCGCTGCCGGATGACCTGCGGCAGCGTCTGGACGCCGCGCTGGCCAAGCCGGCCGCGCAGCAACCCAGCTGGGACGCGGGCCAAGCTGCGGCGATGAGGACAGTGCTGGAAAGTGTGCCGCCGGTGACGGTGCCCACCGAGATCGAGAGGCTCAAGGGGCTGCTGGCCGACGTCGCCCTCGGCAAGGCGTTTCTGCTGCAGGGCGGCGACTGCGCCGAGACGTTCGTCGACAACACCGAACCGCACATCCGCGCGAACATCCGCACCCTGCTCCAGATGGCGGTGGTGCTCACCTACGGCGCGAGCATGCCGGTGGTCAAGGTCGCCCGCATCGCCGGTCAGTACGCCAAGCCACGGTCGGCCGACATCGACGCACTGGGCCTGAAGTCCTACCGCGGAGACATGGTCAACGGTTTCGCGCCGGATGCCGCGGTGCGTGAGCACGATCCGTCGCGTCTGGTCCGCGCCTACGCGAACGCCAGTGCGGCGATGAACCTGGTACGCGCGCTGACGTCGTCGGGCCTCGCCTCGCTGCACCAGGTGCACGACTGGAACCGCGAGTTCGTCCGGACATCGCCTGCCGGCGCCCGCTACGAGGCGCTCGCCGGTGAGATCGACCGCGGCCTGACGTTCATGAGCGCGTGCGGTGTCGACGACCGCAACCTGCAGACCGCCGAGATCTACGCCAGCCACGAGGCCCTCGTGCTCGACTACGAGCGGGCCATGCTGCGGCTGTCGACCGATGACGACGGGAATGCCAAGCTGTACGACCTGTCGGCGCACTACGTGTGGATCGGCGATCGGACCCGTCAGCTCGACGGCGCGCACGTCGCGTTCGCCGAGGTGATCGCGAACCCGATCGGGGTGAAGATCGGCCCGAACATGACCCCGGAGCTTGCGGTCGAGTACGTCGAGCGGCTCGATCCCAACAACGAGCCCGGCCGGCTGACGCTGGTCAGCAGGCTCGGCAACAACAAGGTGCGCGACCTGCTCCCGCCGATCATCGAGAAGGTGCAGGCGACCGGTCACCAGGTGATCTGGCAGTGCGACCCGATGCACGGCAACACCCACGAGTCGTCCACCGGCTACAAGACCCGCCACTTCGACCGCATCGTCGACGAGGTGCAGGGCTTCTTCGAGGTTCACCGCGCCCTGGGCACCCACCCCGGCGGGATGCACGTCGAGATCACCGGCGAGAACGTCACCGAATGCCTCGGTGGCGCGCAGGACATCTCCGACTCCGATCTCGCAGGCCGCTACGAGACCGCATGTGATCCGCGTCTGAACACGCAGCAGTCGCTGGAGTTGGCGTTCTTGGTCGCGGAGATGCTCCGCGATTAGGCAGGGGCGGAGATGCTCCGCGATTAGAGCAGCGCTGACAGGTTGCTGCCGAGCGTCCACGCCGCCGCGGTCACCGCGCCGGTGAGCACGAGCACCGCGACGACCCAGAAG
Source organism: Mycobacterium sp. (assembly GCA_035279185.1). Lineage (GTDB taxonomy): Bacteria > Actinomycetota > Actinomycetes > Mycobacteriales > Mycobacteriaceae > Mycobacterium. The sequence continues at coordinate 3,643 of DATEIG010000228.1, read as the reverse complement.
AACAGAACGCGCTTGGCGCGCTGTCGCGCCCAGTAGAACTCGTCGAGGTCGATGCCGGCGAATTGTGATGCGCCGCCGTAGTATTCGTCGGACGGCTCGTCATCGCGCCAGTCTTCCGGCCCGCGGGTCAGCTGCCGGGTGTGCTGACGCGGCTGCGGGGGCTTCACGGTGGCGGTGACGGCGTCCGGTCCCGCCCGGTGCACCTGCGCCGACAGACGCTCCGCGGAGTTGCGCGGGGCAGGCACCCGGAAATCGGGCAGCCCCAACTCGTCGACGATCGCCTCGAGTTCGGCGGCCATGTCCCCGGCGTCGCCGTAGCGACCGGCCGGGTCGCGAACGGTCGCGCGCCGCACCAGCTCGTCGAATTGCGTTGGCACACCGCCGATCACCGTGCTCGGGGCCGGAACGTCGTGGTCCATCCGCTGATAGGCGACAGTCAGCGCGGTGTCGCCCGTGAACGGGGTGTCGCCGGTCAGCAGTTCGTAGGTGAGGATGCCGACGGCGTAGACATCGCTGGCGGGGCTCGCGTCGCCGGTGCTGACCTGCTCGGGCGACAGATAGGCCGCCGTGCCCAAGATGACACTGGTCGAGGTGATCTTGGCCTCTGCGATCGCGCGGACGAGCCCGAAGTCGGCGATCTTCACGTCACCGTCGTCGGAGATCAACACGTTCTCGGGCTTCACGTCTCGGTGCACCAGCCCGTGCCGGTGCGCGACGGCGAGCCCGCCGAGCACGGGGCCGAGCACCGCGGCCACGGCGTGCGGTGGCATCGGGCCGCGCTCGACGAGCAACTCGCGCAGCGTGCCGCCTTCGACCAGTTCCATCACCAGGAAGGGGTGCTGCCCGTCGATGCCCTGGTCGTAGACGGCGACCAGGCCGGGGTCCTTCAGCTTTGCGACAGCGCGGGCCTCACGCTGGAACCGCGTCAGGAAGTGGCTGTCACCGGCGTAGCGGGAATCCATGATCTTCAGCGCAACCGGTCGATCGAGGCGGAGGTCGACGCCCCTGTAGACGCCGGACATGCCGCCGGTGGCGATCAAGGTGTCGACGCGGTAGCGCCCGTCCAGCACGACCCCGACGAGCGGGTCGGATTGCTGGTAGGTCTCCATCGGGTTCATGGTACGGAGAGATTTGGCCGCAACTGTGGTTGCAGAGCGCCTACGCCGACGCGTCGTGGGTTTTAGACTCGGCCCGGTGAGCAGCATTCCAGCCGCAGAGGACGTGCTCGATCCCGCCGAGGACGTTCTCGATCTGCCTGATGTCGCGCAGATGCTCGGCATCCCCGTGACGAAGGTCCAACAGCATCTGCGCGACGGCCACCTGGTCGGGGTGCGCCGCGACGGCGCAGTGGTCGTGCCGAAGGTCTTCTTCGACGACACCGGTCACGTGGTCAAAAGCCTGCAGGGGTTGCTCGTCGTACTGCACGACGGCGGCTACAAGGACACCGAGATCGTGCGCTGGTTGTTCACGCCCGATCCGTCTCTGACGATCAGGCGCGACGGAGCCGCGGCGGGGCAGGACAACGCGCGCCCGGTGGACGCGCTGCACAGCCATCAGGCTCGCGAGGTGGTGCGCCGCGCCCAGGCGATGGCGTACTGATCGGGATCTCGCGACAGCGAATACCACGCCGCCGCGGCGCATGCCGTGGCCAGCAGCACATGAATCCACGAGTACATGCCGTGGCTGCCATCGGGTTTGAAGATCACCATGATCCAGGTGGAGAAGCCGGCGATGAGCGCGATCGACCGCCTGCTCTGCGCCAGCGCGGCGATGATCGCCAACGGCCAGGTGTAGTACCACGGCAGCGCAGCCGGGACGAACAGCACGACGATCCCCATCGCCAACGCGATACCGGTGAGCACTTGGCGGTCGGTGTGCCGAAACCGCCACCACAGCAGGGGAAGTGAGATCGCGATGATCGCGATGCCGATGATCCTCGCGACCTCGAGCACGGCGTAGAAGTTCACCGGGAAGAACAGCCCGCCGACGGCGTTGACGACGTTGGAGACGGCGGTCGGCACCGTCAGCCAGTTGATGATCTTCACCGAACCGGCCAGCGCCGTCAGCCAGCCAAGGCCCACTCCGGCCAGACCCGACAGCACGGCGAAGACCGCGACGAAGATCGCGATCGACCCGGCGGTCGCGGCCGCGAAGGCGCGCACCGGCGACAGGCCGCGACTGTCCCGAAGCTGACGCGCCCATACCCACACCATGAACGGAAGAGCAAGGCCCGCCGTGGCTTTCACCGCGACGGCGACCACGATCAGGGCGTTGCCCGCAATCGGGTGACGGCCGAAGATCAGCGCGATGCCCGCGGCCATGAGGCCCACCATCAGCATCTCGTTGTGCACGCCGCCCATCAGATGGATGATCACCAACGGGTTGAGCGCGCAGATCCACAGCGCGGTCGCACCGTTGGCGCCGACGTGGCGGGCCAGTCGCGGCGCCGCCCAGATGAGCAGGATCAGGCCGGGCAGCATGCACAGCCGCAGCACCATCGTCCCCGCGATCACGTGGTCGCCGACCAGCATCGTGACGAACTTCGCGACCAGGATGAAGGCGGGCCCGTACGGCGCGGTCGTCGTCGTCCAGATCGGGCTGACGTTGTCCAGCAACGAGTTCGGGTTGTCGACGGGGCCGACGGCATAGGGGTCGAAGCCGTCGCGCAGCAATGCGCCCTGCGCGAGGTAGGAGTAGGTGTCGCGGCTGAACACCGGCACCGACAGCAGAAGCGGCGCCAGCCAGAAGCCGGTGGTCGCCACCATCGTGTATTCGCGCGCCGAACCGTCGATCACGGTGCGGCCCAGGCGAAGCCAGGCGATCAGCATCACTGCGACGCCACCCCACAGCAGCACCGACGAGAGCACGAGGCCGTGTCCGAACCGCAGCCACGACAGGTGCAGCGATTCGAGCAGCGGATCGTGCAGCTGCGTGCTTCCCGCGCCGACGCCGCCCGCGGTGATCATCACCGCGCCGAGGAAGCCGAGCAGCGCAGGCCGTGCCTCCGGCGATCTGCTGAACGCGGCCAACCGCGTGGCGAATGTGCTCACGGACGTCAGGCGGACCGGTTGGCGGCCAACCTGGCGAATGTCGACAGGCCCGCCTTCGCCTGCTCGTTGATCGGCGCTGCGCCGATGGCGTCCAGCGAGCGGGTGGTGAGCATGTCGATGTGCTGCTCGACCGCGGCCAGCGCGCCCACCGACTCGATGACCCCGCACAGTTCGCGGACCTGCTCGTCGGACAGCTCGGTACCGACCGACGAGCGCAGCAACTGTGCCGCCTGCGGATCGGTCTTGTCGGCGAGCTCGATCGCCTCGGCCAGCAGCACGGTGCGCTTGCCCGACCGCAGGTCGTCGCCGGAGGGTTTGCCCGTGACCGCGGGATCGCCGAACACGCCGAGGACGTCGTCGCGCAGCTGGAACGCCACACCCAGATCGTTGCCCACCTCGAAGAAGATGGCCTGCACGTCGGGCCGGTCGGCGGCCGCGGCGACCCCGAGCTGCAGCGGTCGGGTCACCGTGTAGGACGCGGTCTTGTAGGTGTTGACGTTCATCGCCGACGCGACCGTGGTCGCGCCGCTCGACTCGGCGACGATGTCCAGGTATTGGCCGCCGAGCACCTCGGTCCGGATGTCGGCCCACAC
>DATEIG010000227.1:0-6226 GCA_035279185.1 Mycobacterium sp. | reverse complement strand
TCGTGGTCCTGCGCCTGGTCCGGCGCCTGCACCCGCCCCGACCCCGATACCCAGGGGCGGGACGACGATGACCGGCAACGCGATGGGTACCGCGGGACCGACGGGTGCCGCGGCGGCCACCACACCGGCGCCGGCATCGAGCACCGCGGGCGTTCCGGGAAGCCCGGGCGGCGACGGTTGCAGTTCGCCGGGCAGTTGCATGTCCGGAATCTGCGGCGGTTTGTAGCGCGGCAGGTCGACGGTGGCACCGCCGCCACCGCCGCTGCTCGGAAAGCTCTGCGGCGGAGTCGGTTCGGGGTTACCGGGGGGCTCACTGGGATCCGTGGTTTCGCTGGGCGGACACGGTTTCGACGTCGGGGTCTTGGTCCCGCTCGACGGGGTTTCGGTCTTCGTCTGGGTTTCCGTGTCCGTCGCGGTTTCCCTCGTCGTCGACTCGCCCCGGCCTGGCGCCTCCGATCGACCGTTGCCCCACCGGGTGTCGGGCCGCTGCCACGGGTTAGAGGTCTTCTCGTCGTCGCCACCGCCGAATCCGAAAGCGCGCCTGACGATGTCGCCGACCGAATCGTCCGCGCTGCCACGGTCCGAGGCGCTGCGGTCGTCGCTCTCCGTGCGGTCGTCCGACCGGCCGTTGCCGTGGCCCGGGTCGGCCAGCGCGATGGCGCCACCGACACCGCTGATCAGCAGTCCGGACGCGACGAGGCAGGCCGAGGCGGCGGCACGCACGCGCGGAGCCAATCGGTCACCACCTCTCACAACGCGCCTGAACCGCGATTTGACGGTTGCGACGATTGTCGCACAAACCGTTCATGCGTTTGCTAGTGCATGGAACCACAGACAATGCGGGCCACGCCAGCGGTCGCTTCCCGGCGGGCGATAGTGTTGTGCTGCGCCATCGCGACAAACGAATGGCCGAAAAGCCGACGAGATGACCGGGAGGCGGCCGGGATGGGCCTGTTCACGCGACGGAAAAGCCGCGCTACTCGGCGAGCTGAGGCCCGCGCCATCAAGGCGAAGGCGAAACTCGAGGCCAAGCTGGCGGCGAAGAACGAGAACCGTCGGATCAAGTCCGCGCACAAAGCCGAGACCAGGGCACTGAAGGCGCAGCTGCGTGCCCAGCGGGAAAGCGACAGGACCGCCCTCAAGGTTGCTGAAACCGAACTCAAGGCGGTTCGCGAGGGCAAGCTGCTGTCACCCGGACGCATTCGCCGGACGCTGACGGTGACGCGGTTGCTCGCCCCGATCGTGGTGCCGCTGGCCTACCGCGGGGCGATGGCCGCGCGCGGATTCCTCGATCAGCGCAGGGCCGATCAGCTGGGCATCCCGCTCAGCCAGCTGGGCCAGTTCTCCGGATACGGGGCACAGCTGTCGGCCCGCATCGCCGGAGTCGAGCAGACCCTTCGCCTGGTCGCGGAGAAGAAGCCGAAGGATTCCGAGACCAAGCAGTTCGTGGCGGCGATGACCGATCGGCTGACCGATCTGTCGGCGGCGGTGACCGCGGCCGAGAAGATGCCGACGGCCAATCGGCGGACCGCGCACAACTCGATCAGCCAGCAACTCGACGAGATCGACGCCGATCTGATGGCCCGCCTCGGCGTGGCCTGACCGACATGAGCGCCCGGCCGGTCAACGCCGCCCGTCTGCGGGGTATCGCGGCAGGGCTGCTGACCGCGGCGCTCGCGGTGGCCGCGCACGGCGTCGGCGGCCACGCGGTGCCGTCAGGGACGGCCGCGGCGCTGCTCGCCGTGCTTTCCGCGATGGTCGGCGCACTGACGACCACCATGCCCCGCGCCTCCGACGCCCGCGTGCTTCTCGGGTTGCTCGCTGCGGGGCAGCTCATCGGGCACCTGATGCTTGCGGCCGCTGGGCACAGTCACGGCGCGACCGCGCAGCCGACCGCGGCGATGCTCGCCGCCCACGCGCTCGCGGTGCTCGTCGGGGCGGTTCTGATCGCCTCGGCGGATCGGCTCTGCCGCGCGGTGTCACGTGTTCTCGCAGTGACCGTGCGTCCGGTCGTGCCGCTGGTGCCCGCCCGGTCGATCGTCGTCGCGTTCGCCGACCACCCGCAGCGGTCGGCGCTCCTCCTCGCCGCATCGGTGTCACATCGGGGTCCGCCGGTCAGCCTTGCCCGCTGACCGTTCCCCTCCCCCGATCAAGAAAGAGACAACTCAATGCGTTCCCCATCCAGGGCGCCCAAGCGCGCCCTTTTCACCGTCGCCTGCACGGCTGCAACCGCGTGCATCGGGCTGGCCGTCGCGGCAGGCCCCGCGTCGGCGCACGTTCATGCCGAAGCTGACGACCCCGCACCCGGATCGACCGCGGTGGTGACGTTCCGCGTTCCCGGTGAGTCCGAAAGCAACGCTCTGACAACGAAGTTGAGCGTCAAGCTGCCCGATGTGGCGTCCGCGCGGACCGAGGTCATGCCGGGTTGGACGGCCGTTCTCGATCGGGATGCCGCCTCGGGCACAGTCCGTTCGGTGACGTGGACGGCCGACCCGAAAGTGGGCATCTCGTCGGATCAGTTCGCCCTGTTCCGGGTCTCGGTGAAGATGCCCGACGGTGACAGTGTCGCGTTCCCGGCGACCCAGACGTACTCCGACGGCACAGTGGTGCGGTGGGATCAGCCGCCGTTGCCGGACGGCGGCGAACCCGAGCACCCCGTGCCGACGCTGAGCCTGACCGGTGCAGGCACCTCGCACGGGACGGACGACCATGTGATGGCGGCGCAGGCCGCGCCGACGGACCAGGTTGCCGACAACACCGCACGCTGGCTCGCCGGAGGTGCGCTGACACTCGCCGCGGTCGCAGTGGCCGCAGCGCTGGTCGCACGGAGGCGTACGTGACCAGATCGATCCGGCTCGCGTTCATCGCCGCTCTCGTGGCGGCGATGGCGCTGGCGGGCGCGCCCGTCGCCTCGGCGCACGCCGCACGCATCGCGACCGACCCTGCCGAGAACGCCGCGCTGGCTACCGGACCGCAGCGGGTCAGCGCGACGTTCAACGAGAAGATGCAGCCCGAGTTCGCCGCGATGACCGTCGTCGGTCCCGACGGGAACCTCTGGTCGAACGGCGAGCCCGACGTCACGGGCGCGGTGCTCGCCGTCGGGGTCCGTCCGCTCGGGCCTGCAGGCGTCTACACGGTGAACTACCGGGTGACGTCGGCGGACGGTCACCCGGTATCCGGTTCGTGGACGTTCCGGCTGACGGTTGCCGCCACCGGAACGCCCGGCCCGTCGGCAGCCGAACCGGCCGAGCCGGCAGGCGACGGCGGAATACCGGTGTGGCCGTTTCTGGTCGCGGGTGCGGTGATCATCGGCGGCGGGATCCTGTGGACGGCGCGACGGCGGACGTGAGGCGTGCCGCGGCCTGCGGTGTGCTCGTCGTCCTCGGCGCCTCGGCGGCGGCGTGGGCGGTGGCATATCCGCAGGCCGCCCCCGCCGCGACGGTGGTCCGAGCGCTCGCCGACTGCGGCGCTGCGGTGACGCTCGGCCTGGCGCTGGTGCCCATGCTCGACGCGGGCCGCCATCGCGGCGAGCTGACGCGGCGGGCGAGCGGACCGCTGGCATGGGCCGCGGGGTGCTGGCTGCTGACCGAGCTGTGCCGCGTCGTTGTCGGTGCCGCCGGGGCCACGGCGCTCCCCGTCACCCGCGTCAGCCTGAACACGACGGCGGAGTTCGCGATCGCGACGTCGGCGGGGCGGTCGAGCGTGTTCAGCGTCGTGGCCGCCGCGGTGGTGCTGGTCGTCGCACTCGTGGCGGCGAAGACGCCGCCGACGGCGGTGGCGGCGGCGGGGGTCACCGCCGTCGGACTGGTTGCCCGCACGGTGGGCGGCCACATGTCGGCCAGTGCGTTCGGCGCGCTCGCGATCTCGATCCACGTGCTGGCGGCGGCGGTGTGGTGCGGGACGCTGGCCGCGCTGGTGCTGACGGTCGACCACCGGGGACAGTGGTCACGCGTGCTGCCGCGGTTCTCCGAACTGTCGCTGGTGTGCGTGATCGCACTGCTCACCGGAGGCGTGGTCGGCGCTGTGGTCGCGCTGGACTCGCCCGTGCAGTTGTTCAGCGCCGGCTACGGCCGCGTGTTGCTGATCAAGATCGTGCTCACTGTCGTGTTGATGGTGCTGGCTTGGCGCAACCGCGCCCGCTGGTTGCCGGCCGCAAAGTCGCACCGCGTCACCGCTTACGTCTCGCGCGCAAGATCGCTGACCGAGCTGGCAATCATGGCGGTGGCGCTGACCATGGCCGCCGCCCTGTCGGTGACCGGTTAGGGTTGAATGGCCTCCAGAAGAGACACTGCAAAGGAGCAGCCCGATGGCCGACCAGCAGGATCGACCAGACGAGAAGCCTGGCGCGCAGCCACCGCCGCCGCCTGCTGCCACGCCGCAGTTCTCCGACGCGCCGCCGCCCGCGGCCCCTCCGCCACCGCCTCCGGCCAAGAAGACGCCGCCGCCTGCCAAGGCCGCGAAGAAGACTCCGGCGAAGAAGGCAGCCAAGAAGACACCCGCGAAGGCCGCGAAGAAGGCCGCGCCCGCCAAGAAGGCCGTCAAGAAGGCCGCGCCGAAGAAGGCGCCGCCGAAGCCACCCACGCAGGGCCCGCCCAAGATTGCGCCGACGCTGGCCGAGACAAACGGCGACCGTAATCTCGCCGCCGCCAAAGAGGCTGCGGCACAGGCGAAGTCGACGGTGGCCGCGGCAGCCAATCCGGTGACCGGTCCCAACGTCGTGCCTTTGGTGGGGCCTGAGCCGTCGCGGGTACCGATCGCCGCGGCGATCGCGGCGGGCGTCCTGGCCATCCTGCTCGTGCTGGTGGCCCGTCGTCACGGCGACGACTGAGAAACGACTTGACCCTCACGCGACGTCAGGGTCGATAGTGGCGGCATGGACGCCAAGACGGTTGGTGCGGTAGCCGCCCTCACGGGTGTGTCCGTCCGCACGCTTCATCACTACGACCACATCGGTCTGATAGTGCCGAGCGTCCGCACCCCGGCCGGCTATCGCGGCTACACCGACGGCGACATCGAACGGCTCCACCTGGTGCTGGTCTACCGGGCCGTCGGGCTGCCACTCGAGGAGATCGGCATCCTGCTCGACGATCCGGCGGTCGATGTGGTCGCCCATCTGCAGCGTCAGCATGCGCTGCTGACCCAGCAGGCCGACCGGCTCAACAGCACGATCAAGGCAGTGGAGGAACTGATGAACGCGCGCCGCAAGGGCATGCAACTGACAGCCGAGGAACAGGTCGAGATCTTCGGGACCACCGCCTTCGGCGAAGAGTACGCCGCCGAAGCCGAGAAGAGATGGGGCGACACCGACGCATGGGCACAGTCCCAGCGGCGGACAGCCGGCTTGACCAAAGACGACTGGATGCGGATCAAGGCCGATGGCGACGCGTTGTTGGCCGCGTTGGCGAAGGCGAAGCGCGCCGGGGTGACTGCCGGTTCGGCGCAGGCGGATGCGCTGGCGAAGCGGCACCGAGCGTCGATCGAGCAGTTCTACGACTGCGACGACGAGATGCAGCGCTGCCTGGTCGAGATGTATCTGGCCGATGATCGTTTCACGAGCTACTACGACGACGCCGAACCGGGGCTGACGCAGTTCGTGCACGACATCGTTGTGGCTAGCATCGACCGGTGACCATCGAACCGCGGCCCACCGCAGACCTCGTCGACGAGATCGGACCCGATGTCCGCAGCTGCGATCTGCAACTGAGGCAGTTCGGCGGCAGAGCGCAATTCGCCGGGCCCATCACCACGGTGAAGTGCTTCGAGGACAACGCGTTACTGAAATCCGTGCTGTCGGAACCCGGCAACGGCGGCGTGCTCGTGATCGACGGCGACGGGTCCGTGCACACGGCTCTGGTCGGCGACCTCATCGCCGGTCTCGGCGTCGACAACGGCTGGGTCGGGCTGATCATCAACGGGGCGGTGCGTGACGCGGCAACGCTGCGCACCCTCGACATCGGCATCAAGGCGTTGGGCACCAACCCCCGCAAGAGCGGCAAGACGGGCGACGGCACACGCGATGTCGCCGTCGAGTTCGGCGGTGTGGTCTTCGTTCCGGGCCACATCGCCCACAGCGACGACGACGGCATCGTCGTCGTCGCCGCAGACTGAGGCCTTACGCCGAAGCCGTCACCGGCACACGGTGTTTGGTGAAGTGCAGAGCCTCCTCGGCGACCTTCCCGTGGCGGATCATCCGCATGTCGAACAGGTAGTTCTGCTTGAGCCGCCA
>DATEIG010000226.1:0-2875 GCA_035279185.1 Mycobacterium sp. | reverse complement strand
GCTTCGCCGTCGAGGATCACGTGGTGGTCGGCGAGATCGGCTGCCAGCGCGGCGAATTGGGGGAACTCGCCGGTGACGTCGCGGCCGCGGCGAGAGCGCAGGTTGAGCCTGCCGTGGTCGGCGTCGACCATGACGCGGTAGCCGTCCCACTTGCCCTCGAAGGCCCACTGCGTCTTCTTCAGCTTCTCGACCGAACCCTCCGTGGACAGCATCGGCGCCAAATCGCTCGCCTGGGGCTCTGCCTGCTCCTTCGTCCGGTGGGCCAGCCAGTTCTTGCCGTCGGTCTGGATCAGCGCGTATCGGCCGCTGATCCTCTTGCCGTGCAAGGTCACGATCACCTCGCCCTTGCCCTTGAGGGGTTTCTCGCCGTTGACGCCCGGATCGCGGAACTTCTCGGCCTCATACGTGCCGGAGTCCCAGACGATCACCTTGCCGCCGCCGTACTCGCCCTTGGGGATCTCGCCTTCGAACGTGCCGTATTCGAGCGGATGGTCTTCGGTGTGCACAGCCAGGTGGTTGACCGACGGCGTATCGGGCAGGTTCTTCGGCACCGCCCAGCTGACGAGCACGCCGTCGCGCTCGAGCCGGAAGTCGTAGTGCAGACGCCGGGCATGGTGTTCCTGGATGACGAAGAAGTTGTCGTTGCCGGGGGCAGGCGCGGTGCTCGGCACCGGCTCGGGCGTCTTGCCCGCGTCGCGCATGCTGCGGTAGGTGGACAGCGCGTCGGCCACCGGCGCATCGGTGTCCATCTCCGCCAGCAGATCGCCGTCGCGTTCCAGGCGTTCGAGCACCTCGTCGAAGCGCAAGTGCCGCAGATCGGGATCCTCGATCTCGTCCCACGTGCGCGGCGCCGCGACCGTCGGCTCCTCGCGACCGCGCAGCGAGTACGGCGCGATCGTGGTCTTGTTGCCGTTGTTCTGGCTCCAGTCGACGAACACCTTGCCGGTGCGCAGGCTCTTGGTCATGGTGGCCGTGACCCGCTTGGGCATCGACTTCTCCAGTTGCACCGCGATACGGCGGGCCAGCACCGACGCGCCGTGGCTGCTGATCGGCTTCTCCAGCGGCACGTACAGGTGCAATCCCTTGCTGCCGCTGGTCAATGGGAACGTGGTGAGGCCGATGCCGGTGATGAGCTCGCGCACCTCGTGCGCGACCTGGCACAACTGCCGGAAGGTGACGCCCTCGCCTGGGTCGAGGTCGAAGACCACGCGGGTGGCGAGTCCCGGTATCAGTTCGGCGCCGCCCTCCCGGCTCCAGGAGTTGACGAAACGCCATTGCGGCACATGGACTTCCAGCGAGGCCTGCTGCGCGATCCAGGCGAGCCCCTCGGCGGTGTTGATGATCGGATACGTTGTGGTGCCGGACTTGTGGGCGACCGAAGCCCGCTCCAGCCAGTCGGGCGCAGAGCTCGCCAACTGCTTCTCGAAGAACGCCGGCTCGTCGACCCCGTTGGGCCACCGCTTGCGGGTGACGGCCCGGCCTGCGATGTGCGGGACCATGGCCTCGGCGACGTTGACGTAGTAGTCGAACACCTCTCCCTTGGTCGTCCCCGTCGCCGGGTACAACACCTTGTCCGGGTTGGTCAGCTTGACCCGGCCGAATCGATCCACCACGCCAACGTAATACCCGTTGTACCGTTGAGTGATGAGGCGAATTCTCGCTGCTTGCCTGATGGCGGCCGCTGCGGCGGCGCTGGGCACCCCCGTCGCGTCCGCGGACCCCGCTGACCTCGTGCCCTACTGCTCGGGCGACCAGACACCGATGGACAACAACTGCAGGCAGATGCCGAGCCAGGTGTTCACCCACGACGCAGGCGGCGCGAACCCGCAGGTCGGCTTCGGTACGAACCCGGGCGTCGAACCCGCCACCTAATCCGCGCGACTTCTGCACCAGGGTCGCGATCGCCGAGTTATCCACAACCCTCGCGCAGAACTCGCGTGCGGACGGCCGGTTTCGTCGGTGCCTGCCCCGACGATCTCGGCATGGGAGACCCCTTCAACGGCGTCGAGGCGGTCAACGCGGGCAGTTTGACGCGGGGACAACTGCGATGGCGCCACACTGCAGTTCAGCCCCGGATCTACCTCGCCAACGAGGCCAAACGGACGCTGCACGTGAACACGGTGGCGACATGGCTGAGCACCGGCGGCAAAGGAGTGATCGCCGGGCGGGCCGCCGCCGCGCTTCACGGCGCCAAATGGGTGGACGCGTCGACGCCGATCGAGATCATCGCCGAACACACCCGGCCCAGGAAGGGGGTCATCGTCCACGAGGAGCGGATCGACGCCGACGAGATCACCTATATCGGCGAGTTACCCGTGACGACCGCGGCACGAACTGCGCTGGACATCGCCCGACACCTCCCGCGCGACGTCGCCGTCGCCCACCTGGACGCGTTGGCCGCCGCGACGGGTGTGACGTACGACCAAGCGATCGCGCTGGCTGCGCGATATCGGGGCGCGCGCGGTGTTCGGCGCGCGCGGACAGCGCTCGCACTCATGGACGGTGGCGCGCAATCGCCCGGCGAGACGCGCCTGCGTCTGTGGCTCATCGATGACGGGTTGCCGCCACCGCGAACCCAGATCCGCGTGAGCGACGGGTACGCCGAAGCCTTCATCGATATGGGATACGACGAGCCGATGGTCGGCCTCGACTACGAAGGCTCGCATCACAGCGAGGACCGCGACCAATACGTGTACGACATCGGCCGGGCGGAGTTGATCGACCGCGAGGGTTGGGTCGATCTTCGCGTCGTCAAGGAACACAGCCGGCGATATGTGCTGCATCGCGTGCGCAATGCCTTCGCGCAGCGCGATTGGACACCGCCGAAATCTGCACGACGGTCGTGATCCGGCGAAATGCACGACCGTCGTGCAGA
>DATEIG010000225.1:0-2934 GCA_035279185.1 Mycobacterium sp. | reverse complement strand
CGTCGCGTTGATCGGCGTCTGCGCGACCTTGCTCATCGTCACCGCGGAGGCCATCGGCCCGTCATTGTCGCCGTCGCCGCGGATGCCGGGCAGAATCGCCACGACCAGGGCCACGGCCAACACCGCCGCGGCGGCGGCCAGCGTGATCACGCTGATCCTGCGGCTGCGCCGCCGGCGCCGCTCGACCTCGGCCAGCAGTGTGTCGAGCATTTCGGAACCGGGCGGCGGCGCTTCGGTCGCCGGGTCGTCGAGCGCTTCCACCTCCTCGGGGGTCAGCTGCGCCAACAGAGCGGGGATGCCGCTCAGTTCGGCTACGGCCGCACTGCACCGAGGGCACGTGGCGAGGTGTGCTTCGAACTCCCGTCTCTGCGCCCCCGATAGTGATCCAAGGACGTAGGCCGCGTCCCACATCGCGTAGGGGTCGTCGTCGTCGCGCGTGTTTGATTGCGTCATCGGGTCACCCCCATTTCCTGCAGAGTGAGGCGCAACGCCCGGACGGCGTAGTGCAGCCTCGATTTCACGGTGCCTTCGGCAATGTCGAGGTCGGCGGCGATCTGCGCGGTCGTCCAGCCCTGGTAGTAGGACCGCTTGATCACCGCCCGGTGGTCAGGCGACAGCTGTGCCAGGGCGCCGCTCAACAGCATTCGGTCCAAGGCGGAATCCACCTCTTCGGGGCCCGCGCGGTCGTGAGATTTCTCGATGTCCGGTGTCCCGGACTCACTGCGGAACCGCGCGCTGCGCCGCTCGTCAATGATCATATTTCGAGCGACGGTGAACAGCCAGGCTCTTGCCGACCGGTCGCCGTCGGTGACCTCTGGATGCTGCCAGGCCCGCAGCAACGTTTCCTGCACCACATCCTCTGCTCGCGCCGGATCCGCGGTGAGCCGCACGGCATAGCGCCATAAAGCTGCGCCGTGCTCCTGGTACAGCAGACGCATCATCGCGGCCTCGGGATCGTTCAATTCGATAACCTCCCCCGTTATTACGAGGCCGAGGCCGGATCGGTTCAGCGGTTTCGACCAAACAGCGAAGAAATCGCGACGATCTAACGGGTCAGGATGCGTGGTCCGTCGTCGGTCACCGCGACGGTGTGTTCCCAGTGGGCGGCGCGCGTCCCGTCAGCGGTGATGACGGTCCAGCCGTCCTCCAGCTCCACGGTCTTGGTGGTGCCGAGCGTGAGCATCGGCTCGATCGCCAGCACGGAGCCGGCAACCAGATACGGGCCGCGGCCGGGCTGCCCCTCGTTGGGCAGGAACGGGTCCATGTGCATGCGTCTGCCGATCCCGTGCCCGCCGTAGCCGGCGACGATGCCGAACGCGCGGTCGTAGCGCTTCTCGGCGGCCCTCGTGCCGCTTTCGATGGCGTGCGACACGTCGGTGAGGCGGTTGCCGGGGACCATCGCGGCGATCCCCGCCTCCATCGACTCCCGCGTCGCCGCCGAGAGCGCTTCGTCGACGTCGATGAGCCGGCCGACTCCGAACGTGATGGCCGAGTCGCCGTGCCAGCCGTCGACGATCGCGCCGCAGTCGATGGACACCAGATCGCCGTCGGCCAGTGTCTCGTCGGCCGAGGGGATGCCGTGCACGACGCGGTCGTTCACCGAGGAGCAGATGCTCGCGGGGAAGCCGTGATAGCCGAGGAAGGACGGTGTGCCAGCGGCGTCGCGGATCACCGATTCGGCGATCCTGTCGAGGTCGAGGGTCGAGACGCCGGATACGGCGGCTTCCCGCACTGCCTTCAATGCGGACGCGACGACGGACCCGGCGGCCGCCATCGCGTCGAGCTCACCGGGTGTGCGGGGCTCGACCACCTTGCGGGTTCGCAGCCCCGGCAGGGTGATCATCGGCTACTTGCCGAGCGCGCGGAGTGCGCGGGCGAACACCTCGTCGAGGCCGCCGACAGCGTCGACCGACTGCAGGTTGTTGTGGCTGTAGTACTCCAGCAGCGGCTTGGTCTCGTCTGCGTACACCTTCATCCGGTTGTGGATGACCTCTTCGGTGTCGTCGGCCCGGCCGCGCGACTTGAGGCGCTTGAACAACTCCTCTTCGGAGACCGCGAACTCGAGCACGGCGTCGAGCTTGGTGTTGTGGTTCTTCAGCATCTCGTCGAGCGCCTTCGCCTGGGCGACCGAACGCGGGTAGCCGTCGAGGATGAACCCGTCGGCAGCGTCGGGCTGCTCGATACGCTCCTCGACCAGCTTGTTCGTCAGCTCCGATGGCACCAGGTCGCCTGCGTCGAGGTAACGCTTGGCCTCCAGACCCAGCGGTGTGCCCGAGCTGATGTTCTCGCGGAACAGGTCCCCGGTGGAGATCTGTGGGATCCCGAGCTTCTCGGACAGCTTTTGAGCCTGCGTCCCCTTGCCCGCCCCCGGCGGCCCGAGCAGTACGACTCTCACTTGAGGAACCCTTCGTAGTTGCGCTGCATCAGCTGGCTTTCGATCTGTTTGACCGTATCCAAACCGACGCCAACCATGATCAGAACCGCTGTGCCGCCGAACGGCAAGTTCTGGACGCCGCCGGTGTTGCCGATCTCGAGGAACAGGTTCGGCAGGACGGCGATGACACCCAGGTAGATCGAACCGGGCAGGGTGATCCGGTTGAGCACGAAACGCAGGTAGTCGGCGGTGGGCTTACCGGGCCGGATGCCGGGGATGAAGCCGCCGTACTTCTTCATCTCGTCGGCTCGCTCGTCGACGTTGAACTGCACCGACACGTAGAAGTAGGTGAAGAACACGATCAGGCCGAAGTACACCGCGATGTAGGACGGGCTGGCCGGGTTGGTGAGGTAGTTCGCGACGAATTTGTCCCACCAACTGTTGCCCGGGTTCGTCGACCCGCTCTGGATGAGCTGGGTGATCAGGTGCGGGATGTAGATGAGCGACGACGCGAAGATGACCGGGATGACGCCTGCCTGGTTGACCTTCAGTGGCAGATA
>DATEIG010000224.1:0-11357 GCA_035279185.1 Mycobacterium sp. | reverse complement strand
GACTCGATTTGCGGCACCTGCTCGGCCAGGATCTGGCCCGCCGTGTAGCCGCTGATCCCCGCGTTCTCCAACTCGACGGCACACCCGTCGGCGCGCCAATGCTCGGCCAGCAGTGCCGGGAACGCGCCTGTGCTTTCATCCGGGGCGCCGACCCCCTGTGTCAACGAATCACCAAGCGCGAGATACCGGATGGCGCCGCCAGGCGATGGCGCAGCGCTGGTGCTCGAGCCTTGCTGCGCGGGCGGCGAGTCCGATTGCACGGTTCGCGTCCCGCAGCCGACCGTCAACAGGGCCATGACGGAGACCGCCACGAGCATCTGCCGCATCGCGCGCCTCACGCGTTGAGGATAGCCGCAGGTCTCTCTTCTGGAGCGGTGATCGCGGGTTCCTTCACAGCAGGACGCAACCGCTTCGGCAGCCAATCCGGCGGACTGTCCGGCGCTTCGTCGAAGATGCCGCCGGCCGGGTCGTCGATGCGGCCCTGATGCCGCACCAGGTCGAGCTCGGGCCGGTAGATCTGCCGGATCACCAACGCACACAACGTGATCACCGCGATGTCACGCAGCAGCACGGTGACCGTGAACCACTGCTCGGGTAGTCCGCGGTTCTGCTCGCCGAAGAGGAAGAGCATGCGCGGCACCCACACCAGCGCGTCGATGGTCATCCACGCCAACAGGATGCGCCGATGCGGCAACGCCAGGACAGCGAGCGGCACCAACCACAGCGAGAACTGCGGGCTCCACACCTTGTTGGTCAGCAGGAACAACGCGACGATCAGGAAGGCCACCTGCGCGACCCGTGGCCGCCGCGGTGCCGTCAAGACAACGTATCCGACGCCGACGCAACACAATAGGAACAACACCAGCGCGACGGTGTTGAGGATCGTCGGCGGCTCCCACAGGCCCAGTCCGGTGTCGAAGCCCTGCCAGTCGGTGAAGGACTTCACCACGTTGTACAACGAGTCCATGTCGTCGCCGCGCCTGGTGTTGAGACGGAAGAACTCCGACCATCCGCGCGGGAACATCACCATGATCGGCAGATTGACCACCAGCCAGGCGATCGCTGCTGCAGCAGCGGTCTTCCCGACGTCCCGCAGCCGCCCGGTACGCAACCCGATGAACGCCAACGGAATCAGCAATAGGATCGGATACAGCTTGGCCGCCACACCCAGCCCGATCAGCACGCCTGCGAGCACGGGTCTTCGTCGCGCCCAGGCCAGGAGCGCTCCTGTCGCGAAAGCCGTTGCCAGAGCGTCGAAGTTGGTGAAGATCTGGAAAATGACGATCGGCGAACCCGCGACCAGAGCAGCATCCCAGATGCGCCTGCCCGCCAGTTTCGACGTCGCCCACACCGTCGCGAACCACGCCAGCGCCAGACCGAACGCGGAGATGTTGAAGAACATCACCACTTCGGCGATCGTCGGAATCGGCACCAGCTTGCTGACCGCGGTGTAGCTCTTGGCCAACGCCATCGACAGGTACTGGTAGGTGCCCGTGATCACCGGATACTCCATGTACCGCACGGCGAGGTTGCCGTCGAACTGCGTCTGCGGCCTGCCCTGGCTGTCCTTCTCGATCCAGCTCGACTTGTACGGGAACTTGCCGAGGTTGAGCAGTTCCGCCGTGTAGAGCGGCACGGTGTCGGAGTAGCACAGCTCGTAATACGCCCGTTGGTTCTGCCAGTTGGCCACTTTCTGGTCCGCGGTGCCGGTACCGGTGCTGACCAGGCAGGCCGCTTTCGACGTGTAGCCGAGTGACAGGAAGATGACGGCGATCACGAGCATCACCCGCAGCGGGGTGAAGAACCGCGTCCGCCCGATCAGGGCGTGCTTGCCGACCGGCCCGCCGACCACCTGTGACAGCGCGGACCCCAATACATCTGTGCGGCTGGGGAAGTCGCGGTCGTCGGCACTGCGCCTGTCAAGCGCGAGTGGTGCCGGTGATACAGCGGCGGGCCGCTCCGGTGACACAGCGGAACGGAGCGGCTCGCGCTCCGCTCCGTCATCCACCCCGACATCCCCGCCGTCTGTCACGGGGGCGGCGGGATGGGCGGTTGCGGACCGGGACCCGGCACGGCCGGCGCCACGGGGGCCCCCGGCGCGGGTGCCCCTGGCACCACACCGGCATTGGGATCAGGCGACGGCGCACCCGGCGGACCGACGGGCACCACCGTCGGCGGCCCGAACGGAATGGTGATGCCCGGAGCCACCTCGATGCTCGGCTGGATCGTCGTCTCCGTGGGCGGCGGCGGAGTGGACGGCGGGGGCGGCGGCGCCGCGGGCGGGCCCGCGTAACCGCCGATCTCCGTCGGCTTCGGGAACGACTCGTTCTCGGTGTCCTCGAGCGCGCCGTCCATCGTGTCTTTCCAGATGTCGGACGGCAGGCCCGACCCATATACCGGTGAACCCCATTTGTTCTCGAGTGGCTTGTCACCCTGGGTCGTGCCGACCCAGACCGCCGTCGACAGCGACGGCGTGAAACCGACCATCCAGGCGTCGCGGTTGGCGCCGGTGTCACCGAGCTGGTTGGTGCCGGTCTTCGCCGCCGACGGTCGGCCACCCGCCAGCGCGTGACCGTTGGAATAGGCCGCGATCGGCTGCATGGCGGATGCCACGTTGTCGGCGACAGCCTTGTCGATGCGCTGCTCGCCGGAGTTGTCCTCGGTCGCCGCGTCGAAGAGCACCTGCCCCTCGGCGTTGACGACCTTCTGCACGAAATGCGGCCGGTGGTACACACCCGACGCGGCGATCGTGGCGTACGCCGAAGCCATGTCCAACACCCGAGACTGGTACTGACCCAGCACGATGCCGTTGTTCGGCGGGCCGCCCTTGCCGTCCTCGGACAGCGTGTGCTCGACGCCGGGGAAGCTCTCGGCAATGCCCGCTTCGTGGGCGGCCTTCGCGACGTCGGCCGGACCGTTCTTCAGCTTCAACATCAGCCGGTAATAGCTCGTGTTCAACGACCGCTTCAACGCCTCGGCGATGTTGCACGTGCCGCAGCCGCCGCCCTCGACGTTGGTGATCTTGATGCCGTTGACCTCCAACGGCGAACTGTCGACCTGATAGCCCAACCCGATGCCCTGCTCGAGCGCGGCCACCAACGCGAAGACCTTGAACGACGACCCCGTCGGCAGCCCGGCCTGCGCGAAATCGAAGCCCTGGGCGTCGGTTCCGCCGAAGTACGCCTTGACGCCGCCGGTCTTCGGGTCGATCGACACCACCGCGGCCCGCATGTCCGGGTCCTGGCCGTCGAGCGTCTCCGACACCGCTTCCTCAGCGGCGGACTGCGCCTTCGGGTCGATCGTCGTCGTCACCTGAAGGCCCTCGGTGTTCAAGGTCTGCTCGTTGATGTCGAACAGGTCGAGCAGTTCCTTCTGCACCTGGCGTTCGATCAGCCCGTTCGGCCCTGTCGTCTGGTTCTGGTTCGCCGCCTGGTCGGGCGGGACCGTCGGCGGGAAGACCTGCGCCGCGCGGTCCGTGGCCGAAAGCGCACCGATCTCGACCATGCCGTCGAGCACCCAGTCCCATCGCGTCAGCGCCCCGTCGGGGTTCACCGCGGGATCGAGCGCGGAGGGCTGCTGGATGAGCGCGGCCAGCAGCGCGCCGTCGGCGACGGTCAGCTGCTCCACCGGCTTGTCGAAGTACGCCTTCGACGCCGCCGCGATGCCGTAGGCGCCTCGGCCGAAATAGATGATGTTCAGGTACGACTGCAGCACCTGGTCCTTGGACCATTCGCTGGACATCTTCGTCGAGATGACCAGCTCCTTGGCTTTTCGGACGATGCCGCCGACGCCGGATCTCGCCGAGCCCACCAGCGCGTTCTTCACGTACTGCTGGGTGATCGTCGACCCGCCCTGGGTGTCGCCCTCACCGAAGATGTTGTTCTTGGCGGCGCGCGCGAAGCCGGTGAACGAGAAGCCGGGGTTGGAGTAGAAGTCGCGGTCCTCGGCCGCCATCACGGCGTCACGCACGTGCACCGGTATCTGGTCGATGTTGACGTCGACCCGGTTGCCTTCCGGCGGAACGATTTTCGCCAGCTCGCTGCCGTCGCTGGCCAGGATCGTCGACACCTGGTTGGTGCGGATGTCGCCCGGCTTGGGGACCTCCACGATCATGTAGGCCATGCCGAAGGTGATGAGCGGCAGCAGGATCACCGCGGCGACGGTGATGTAGAGGCCTCGCCGGACCCACTTCCAGTTGATGTGGTCGAGCCCGGCCACCTTTCGCGGTGGCCGGCCGCCGGGTCCGCCAGGACCGCTTGGGCCGCCGCCACCTGGCGGTGGCCGCCGCGGCGGCATCGGAGGCGGTGGCTTCGGCGGCGGCGTGCCGTCCAGCGCCGCCTTGACCGCCTCGATGGGATCGCGCAGCGGGGGCGGGGCGTCCCGGACCGACGGAATGATCGCGGTGCGCCGGTCGTCGAAGTGGCTCACCGGCCTGCGCAGCGGTTGAGGTCTTTTGACCTCGACGGTTTCGCGCTCGTCCACACCGTCAGCAGCCTGTCCCGAACGGACATCCTTGGCTGACCGGTTGTGGCGCCCCTCGCTATTCACTGGCCGTCCGCGCACCGTTGCGCGCGGTCCGTGTTGGACGCGAGCCCTTCGGGGGCCGAACCGCGCCGAGCACGTACGACTTCACCAAGTGATTCCAGCTGCAGGTGCGGCATACCTCCACCACATGTACCGAGAACTCGTCGAAGCGGGACGCCAGCAGAACCAACTCCTCGGCGGTGCGGGCGGAACCCGACACCGGGCCGAGGTGATCGCCGAACACCCAGGACACCAGCGTGAGCTGTTCCTTGCGGCAGATCGGGCACATCACCGAACTGGGTTTCCCGTGATACTTCGCGGCGCGCAGCAGATAGGGATTGGCGTCGCAGACCTCCGAGACACCGGTGCGTCCCGAGTAGACCTCCGCCAGCAGGGACCGTCGCCGAAGCGCGTAGTCCACCACCTGTCGCTGCAATCGCACGATGACCAGAGTACGTCGGGGTCCTTCGGCGCGGAGGCGTGACGGGGTCACGCGGCTGGCGCGTCGGCATCTGTCTGCGGCGATGATGCTCGACCTCTTACGATCTTGTTCCGTGGCGATGCGCAGACCAGGCGGCACGCGAGCGAGAGACAGCGACCGCACCGCGACCTGCCAGACACTCGACAGCGCGCTCGCCGACGGGCAGCTCTCCAGCGAAGAACATCGGCAACGGGTGAGCGCGGCCACCAACGCCGCCACCCTCGACGAACTCGAGTCGTTGACGGCCGACCTTCAGGCGAGCGGCACCCCGTCCGTCACGCCGACTCCGACACCGAGCCGGGGCCCGTTGATCATCGGCGGCATAGCGGTCGCGGCGGTGATCCTGTGCGCGGTGGTGGTCGTCGTGCTGATGAGCGACGGCTCGTCGTCGTCGACCACCACCACCTCGAGTGCCACAGCGGACAAGCACGAACTCGCCGCCGAGCCGTCCGTCCCAACCGCCGCCTCGACGTCGGCACCCGCCGATCCGGCGCCGGTGGTGCTCGGGCCGCTGCCGAACCTGCACACCGCGGAGGGGCTGACCCTCGTCATCGACGAGATCCGCAAGCGGTTCGGCGACACGATGGGCTACGAACTGGCGATCACCCCGGATGAGGCGACGCTGGCGCGGCCCGACCCCACCGACGAGAAATCGAAACTGATCTACACGTTCGACGACGGCTGGGGCGACCCCTCCACCAGGCCACGCTCCGACACCGACGACGTGACCGACCTCGCCGCATTCGACGTGCCCGCCGCTGCCTCGGCACTGCAGGCTGCACCGGACACGCTGCGGATCGCGCCCGGCGACGTGGCCAAGACGTTCATCGACGTCGACCACGTCGTCGAACCGCCGGCGCCGGGAAGCCTCGAATTGCTCGTGAAGGTGACGACGAACGCCGGCGCCGACGGCTGGATCTACCTCGACCCCGCGGGCAAGATCAAGCGCGTCGAATATCCGAGCTGACCTCTACGATCATCACTCGTGGCGACAAGGCAGACAGCGGGAACGCGGGCGAAGGACAGCGACCGCTCCAACACCTGTCAGGTGCTCGACAGCGCGCTGGCCGAGGGTCAGCTGTCGATGGAGGAACACCGCGAGCGGGTGCGCGCAGCCACCAACGCCGCCACGCTCGGCGAGCTGCAGTCGCTCGTCACCGACCTGCAGACGGCCAACGCCCCGGTGAAACTGCCCGACCTGAAGAAGCGGCCGACCCTTCCCAAGGGCTCGGGCTGGGGTATCCGGCTGGCGACGGCCGCGGTGCTGGTTCTGCTCGGCATGGGAATCGGCTGGGGCCTCTACGGCAACACGAGCTCGCCGCTCAGCTTCCAGACCGATCCCGGTGCCAAGTCCGACGGCGTTCCGGCCAAGGTGCTCACCCCGCCCCGGCAGCTGCAGTCGATGGGCGGGCTCAACGGGTTGTTCGAGCAGATGCGGCAGAAGTTCGGCGACACCGTCGGCTTCGAGATGAACATCCGGCCCGACCGCGCGACGCTCTACCGCCCCGGCGACGACGACCCGCGCCGCAAGCTGATGTACGACTACCGCGGCGGCTGGGGCGACCCGTACTCGACCACGACCGTGACCGACGGCGACCGCGTCATCGACCTGTCGAAGTTCAACTTCGAGCAGACCATCGCGGTGCTGCGCGGAGCGCCCGAAACCCTCGGCATCAAGCGCAACGACATCTCCGACACCTGGATCGACCTCGAGCCGTCCAAGGATCCGGCCACCCCTGACGCGGTCAACGTCCGCGTGTACCTCAGCAGTGATTTCGGCAGCGGGTTCATCGACCTGGCGCCGGACGGGTCGGTCAAGCAGATCAACCGTCCGAGCTGAATTACCTGTTCAGGACGTTGCCGCGATCCCCGTGTAGCGACGAATATATCGGCGCGATACAGTTGCGCGAGGTGTCGAGTCGTCGTAGCGGCTTGGGCGCACAGCGCAGCTAGGGGACGAAGGAGGTGGTTCGATGCTGGAGCTCGCGGTACTGGGTCTTCTGCTCGAATCGCCCATGCACGGCTACGAACTGCGCAAGAGGCTGACGGGCCTGCTGGGTGCTTTCCGGGCGTTTTCCTACGGCTCGTTGTATCCCGCGCTGCGCCGGATGCAGGCCGACGGGCTGATCGTCGAGGACGCGGCACCGGACGGCAGCCCCAAGGTGCGCCGGGCGCGACGCGTCTACCAGCTCACCGACGCGGGCAAGCAGCGCTTCGCCGAGTTGGTCGCCGACACGGGTCCGCAGAACTACACCGACGACGGCTTCGGCGTTCATCTCGCTTTCTTCAACCGCACCCCGGCCGAGGCCAGAATGCGGATCCTGGAGGGCCGGCGTCGTCAGGTCGAGGAACGCCGCGAGGGTCTGCGCGAAGCGGTGGCACGGGCCAGCAGTTCGCTTGACCGCTACACCCGCCAGCTGCATCAGCTCGGGTTGGAGTCCAGCGAGCGCGAAGTGAAGTGGCTCAACGATTTGATCGCGGCCGAGCGGGTAGCTCAGGGTCGCACCGAGCAGTCCCCCAATTAGCAGAACAACAATTTCCACCTGATTTGGATCGAGAGGGAGAACGTCGCCATGACCGGAAACACGGAGGTGCGGGTCGCGATTGTCGGTGTCGGCAACTGCGCATCATCACTTGTCCAGGGCGTGGAGTACTACCGCGACGCCGATGAGAACAAGACGGTTCCCGGCCTGATGCACGTGCGCCTGGGTCCGTACCACGTCCGCGACGTCAACTTCGTCGCCGCGTTCGACGTCGACGCCAAGAAGGTGGGCTTCGACCTCTCCGAGGCGATCTTCGCGTCGGAGAACAACACCATCAAGATCGCCGACGTGCCGCCGACGGACGTCGTCGTGCAGCGCGGCCCGACCCTCGACGGCATCGGCAAGTACTACGCCGACACCATCGAGGTGTCCGACGCCGACCCCGTCGACGTCGTCAAGGTCCTCAAGGACAACAACGTCGACGTCCTGGTCTCCTACCTCCCGGTGGGGTCCGAGGAGGCCGACAAGTTCTACGCCCAGTGCGCCATCGACGCCGGCGTGGCCTTCGTCAACGCGCTGCCTGTGTTCATCGCCTCGGATCCGGTGTGGGCCAAGAAGTTCGAAGACGCCGGTGTCCCGATCGTCGGCGACGACATCAAGAGCCAGGTCGGTGCGACGATCACCCACCGCGTGATGGCCAAGCTGTTCGAGGACCGCGGCGTGCAGCTCGATCGCACGATGCAGCTCAACGTCGGCGGCAACATGGACTTCCTCAACATGCTCGAGCGGGAGCGTCTCGAGAGCAAGAAGATCTCCAAGACCCAGGCCGTCACGAGCAACCTGCAGCGCGAGTTCAAGACCAAGGACGTGCACATCGGCCCGTCCGATCACGTCGGCTGGCTCGACGACCGCAAGTGGGCCTACGTGCGGCTGGAAGGCCGCGCCTTCGGCGACGTCCCGCTGAATCTCGAATACAAGCTCGAGGTCTGGGACTCGCCGAACTCGGCCGGTGTGATCATCGACGCCGTGCGTGCGGCGAAGATCGCCAAGGACCGCGGCATCGGCGGCCCCGTCGTCGCCGCCTCGGCCTACCTGATGAAGAGCCCGCCGCAGCAGCTGCCCGACGACGTCGCCCGCGCGCAGCTCGAAACCTTCATCGAGGGCTAGAACCTCCCCTACCGCGCTCCACAGATCCGCCCAAACCGACATTTGGGCGGATTTGTGCGAGTATGGCCCGCCATTACGTCGATCTCGGCGAAGCGTGGGGTCCAGAAGCCCTAGAAGCCGTAGCCGAGCTCAGCTGGGACGTCGCTCGCGAAAGCCGCGTCCAGCTGAGCCACCAGCTTGGAATCGTTGCAGCGCAGGCGATTCACCGTGGCGAACGCCGACGCCCGGTGCGCACCCATGTACAGGCTGCCGAGCTCAGGCAGTCCCAGGTGCACGTCGGCGGCCGCGTCGGTGCGCACACAGCGCGCCTTCCGGTTACGGACTTCGAGCGCGTACCTGCCGCCACCGCCGAGGACGCCGTCTGAGATGTCAAGCACCACAGCCACATCCGCTGCATACGTCCGTGCCTCGAGCACCGTCGGCACATCGAGGATCCGCAGCCACAACCCGTCCTCGACCAGCGTGGTGCGCACCAGGCGCGCGTCGGTCAACAGGTACGGCAGCACGTCGTCGGGGTGAGTCCACGTCTTGATCTGCTTGTAGAGGTCCATCCCGAGCAGCACCCGCCACAGCGCAATGTGGGCCTCCGGCGTCACCGCAGCCAGCTTCAGGATCTCGATGCGGTCCTTCTCCTCCCCGTGCACCCGGTACAGCGCGAAGCCGTCGGCGTGCAGAAGGCTGAAGAGTGCGCTGCCGCCCCGCCTGGCCGACTCACGGTCGGCGAAGACGTCGTCCCAGAGCGCGCGCGGACTGTGCACGCCGCCCGGGGTCGTCAACCGCCACCGCTCGTAGATGTCCTCGATCTGCCCGCGGTGCTCCGACGGGCGCACCACCCTCACACCGCCCGGGTCGGGGACGCCGTCGCGCACCCTGGCCTCGCGGCGGTCGACGGTCAGCTCCCGCCAGATGGTCGCTGGCCCGTACCCGAACCTGCTGTAGATCCCCGCCTCACTGGCTTCCAGACCCGCGATCGGGTAGCGGCTCATGCGGTTGTGCAGTTCGGTGAACATCGCGGTGAGCACGCCGCGCCGACGGTGCGTCGGCGACACCACCACCCAGCTGACGCCCGCCATCGGCAGCACGACGCCGCCCGGCACGGTCAGTCTCAGGTCGAGAAACAACGCAACGCCGACGACATCGGGTCCGTCGCACGCGACGACGGCGCCGTCGGCAGGCAGCATCGTCCGCCACGCCGCGTTGGACTCCTCGGAGCGCCAGGCGCCGAAGCCGGTCGCGGCGAGCAATGCCATCGCGGGCCAGTCGGCGTCGGTCGCGGTGCGGATCGTCAGGCCGTCGGGCGGGTGGGAACCCATGGCTTCGACGCTGGCACACACCGCCGTGGATCGCACCTGAATTTCGGGGTGGCTAGTGTCGAGCCATGGCCGAGATCTCCGACGACGATCTGCTGAACCTCGACGAGTTCGCACTGCTGCCGGAGAACGCGGAACAGATCGGGCACACCGGCCCGCTGCCGCCGGTCACCCGTATCGAATCCGGCGACATCAGCGCGCTGAAGTGGGGCGACGAACCGCCACAGGTCGTGTTCCTGCACGGCGGCGGGCAGAACGCCCACACCTGGGACACCGTCGTTCTCGGTCTCGGGGTACCCGCGCTCGCCGTCGACCTGCCGGGCCACGGACGCTCCGGGTGGCGCGACGACGGCGACTACGGCCCCAAGACGAACGCCGAAACGCTGCGGCCGCTGCTGCGCGAATGGGCGCCCGGCCCCCGTCTCGTCGTCGGGATGTCGTTGGGCGGGCTCACCGCACTGCGGATCGCCGCCACCGAACCTGCGCTGGTGCCCGAACTCGTGCTCGTCGACGTCACCCCCTCCGCGCCCGAACGGCACGAGGAGATGACGAAGGCTCAACTGGGCGCAGTCGCCCTTGTGCAGGGCGACCGGGAGTTCCCCAGCTTCGCTGCCATGCTGGACGTGACGGTTGCGGCCTCCCCGCACCGCGACCGGAAGTCGTTGCGGCGCGGCGTATTCCACAATTCGAAGCGTCTCGACGACGGCACCTGGACATGGCGGTACGACACGTTCAGGGGCGACGGAAAGAAGATGCCCGAGTCGTTCACCGGGCTGTGGGACGACGTGCCGTCCATCGTTATGCCGACGACGCTGGTCCGCGGCGCCAACTCGTTCTTCGTCAACGACGACGACGCCGAGGCGTTCGCCAAGGGCGCGCCCGGATTCCAGTGCACGCATGTGGTCGCGGACTCGGGCCACTCGGTCCAGGGCGACCAACCGCGCGCGCTCGTCGACATCCTGCGCGGTGTACTCGACCGCTGAGGTCGCCTGTTGTTCACCTGAAACTCCCCGTGCAATTGCCGGGCTGACGTAGTTTCCTCGGCGACCGGCCGCCAGCCCTGCGCCGGTGATGCGCTTGGAAGGAACCGAAGCCGTGGCACTGGTGCCGTTGAACCTGTTCGTCACCCGCAATGGAAAGTCCGACAGCCACGGCAACCTGTGGATCTCCACCGATGGAAACGCGTTGGACTCCAACGACGGGCTGTTCGCCGTCGCGCTCGACGGACCCAACCGCGGGCAGACCAAACAATTCCTCACCGTGCCGCTGGGCGCCGAGACGTGCGGGCCCATCATCACCGACGATCTGGTGACCGTCTGTGTGCAACACCCCGGCGAGTTCGACGACAACGACATCGACAACCCGCGGTCGCGGTGGCCCGAAGGCGGCAAC
>DATEIG010000223.1:0-16749 GCA_035279185.1 Mycobacterium sp. | reverse complement strand
GATTTTGGTAAACCTGTCCCATTTCGCTGACGATCATGACGTCCCTGATGCAGAATGCTTCTTGCTGCGAGGTGGGGACTTGCAGTGGTTCAAGGGGCCGTCGCTGAGGGTCACAGGTGCGACCTTCGGAAGTGTTGAGGGGAAGGCACTGGCGTGAAAGCAATTGCGCGTTCGCTGGTCGTTGTTTTGGTCGCACTGATCGCAGTGCCGGCACTGGTCATTTCGGTGACGGTGACGACGGCGGTTCAGCTATTGGCGGCGACGGCGTTCGTCATGGGTGGCACTCAACATCCGCTGTCCAACCCGCCGGACACAGATCAGTTCATCGCTGATTACTTGGGTCTGGCTCAGGACCACTACATAGAGCCTGCGTATGGCGCGCCCGCCAATGCCGTCCCAGTCGTGTACCCCGCCGAGTTTTTTCCGACGTTCGGCAGTATGACTTTCGACGACTCGGTCGCGGTGGGCCGCGACAACTTGAACAAGTGTCTGCGAGGACTTGCCTGCAACACCGGCACGTCCAACGCGCCTATACCGACGCCGACGACAGCTGACGTCTTCGGCTACTCGCAGAGCGCAGTGGTCGCCTCGCTTGTCAAGGGCGATCTCATCGCCAACCCAGCGGGTGCTCCTGCTGACACAAACTTCATCCTGATCGCGAATCCCATGCGGCCCAACGGCGGCATCCTGGGCCGTGGGTTCGAGGGCATGACAATTCCGATCTTCGGCATCACCTTCTACGGGCCGACACCGAACAGCTGCGGCGGTCCGGAGTGCGCAGACAACGACCCGACTGTCTACGACACCACCGACGTCGCCCAGCAGTACGACTTCCTCGGCGGTGACGCGCCGGCGCGGCCACTCAACGTCCTGGCGATGGCCAACTCGCTCGCCGCCTACGCCCAACTGCATGGCGATGTGCCGAACCATTACCTTGGCGAACCAGGGATGATCAATCAGGGAGAGTACGGGGACACGCAGTACTACCTGATCCCGGCCGATCGGCTTCCAATCCTCATGCCGCTCGAGTCGCTCGGTGTCCCGAGCGCAGCGCTGGCCCTGCCTGACGCGATCCTCCGGGTGTGGATCGAAGACGCCTACATTCGCGACCAGAGTCCTGGTCAGCACGTGCAATTCCAGATCATCCCCATCGGCAACCCGGTTGGGCTGATCGGCAACACGCTCGGTGCCATCCCGGTTGGCATCGACGACACCTTCCAACAAGCGACCGGAACCGATTCGCGGCCGCTGGGAACCGCTGACGTTTACCGCCCCTTCGGTGTTGGCGGCACCGTCTATGACAAGGAGAGCGGCGAGCCAACCGACGACAACGTGGGCATCCCGACCGGCACAGGGAACTACGGCAGCACAACCTCGGTTCAGCCGCCGGTCGGTGGCAACACCAGTCTGACCGCGACCAACGAAACGGCCAAAGTCGACAACAGTGAAATCACGACGCCGACGACGGGCACCCCTGAGGTCACCAGGCCGCGTCCGCTGCAGGTGATCCGCGAGTCACTGAACTTCGATCCGACGAAGCGGCCGACGGCCGTCCGTCCGAGCGGTGACGGGCCGATCTCGCGTGTCGTCAAGGCCCTGACGGGTCAGGGCTCGAAGGCCACATCGGAGCCTGAGGCAGACAAGCCGGAGTCGAAGCCCGACGCCGCCTAGGTCCGCGCGTCGCAGTTCAGCGAGACGGTGATCGTCCTGCGCACGATGACCTCGACGTAGTCGAAGTCCCGCTCGCCGTGCTTGTCGCGGCCGTTGTCGACCCGGATGGTCCGGGTGATGTCCTGCGGATTTCGCACGCTGGTGACGATGCACTGATCGAGCGGGGCGCTGCCCACCCGGTCCAGGTTCACGTCGTATCCGGCCGCCTCGAGCTGACCGATCGTCGCGTAGGCGCCGCCCGGTTGAATGGGCTCCGCCGTCGCTGTGAATGTCGGCGCGAGCGCGATGCCCGCCACCACGAACCCCCCTGCCATACCCCACGCTGCTGCGCGCATGACAGTTTCTCCATACTTCTTTCGGCCCGACCCACTTGATGATCGCTCTGGACACGCAAAGTGTTGCGGAGTCGTTCAAAGTGCCTCGTGTGGTATCAAACGGGCGTGTGCCGGTTCGGGCTCATCCTCGCTCTTGCTCTGCTGTGCGTCGTCCCCGGCTGCGGTGAGCCGGACTCCTCGCCGCCCGCCTCGTCGGCCCCGTCGTCGACAACAAAAGCCCAGCTCAACCCGGCAAGGATCAGCCGTGTCCGCAGCGAGCTCCCGGTCGGCTACGAGGTCACCGCCCTCGGCGGGCCCGCCTCCCCGGCGGCGTTCTGGGGTTTCAAGCCCGGCTGGACGACCGAACCGCCCCAGTGCGCGGCACTGGCGGGCCCGGCGACCGACGAGTCGACCACGCAGGGGTGGTCGGGCTCAGGCCCCGGCGGGATCGTGCACGTTGCGGTCACCGGGTCGCGGGCGTTCCCCGTCACACTCGACCCGGCGGTGCCGGCCGACTGCGGGCGGTGGACGGTCGCGTCGGGAAACACCAACGGCACAGTCGAGCTCATCGACGCCCCGCCCATCGAGGACGCCACCACCGTCGGCATGGACACCCGCGTCAACACCGTCGTCGAAGGCGGAACCGAGACCGTGTCGGCGGCCTATACCTTCAGCGCCTACGTCGAGGAGCACCTGGTGTTCGTCGCCGTGGTGACCGATCCTGGGTCGCCGGACCCTCCGCTCGGCCGGCAATTCGCCGCCGATCTGTTGGTCAAAACGGTGTCCGCGTTACGGGGCTGAGCCCGCGCCTGCGGGTACATTGACGGCGATGTTCACCCTGAGGGCGGTGCTCGGCATCGCATGCGTCGGCGCGCTCGCCGCGTGCGGCTCGGCCGAGTCGGCGGATCTGTCGCGGGCCGACATCGCCAACGTCAAGAACCTGCGCTCGGATTTCCCCGCGCCGTTCAAGGTCACCGACATCGCGCCGACGGCCATCGACCCCCGCATCGTTGAACCCCAAAAATTGCCTGCCGCAATAAAATTCGAGCCCGCCGACTGTGCGAAGTTCGCCAACCAACAGGTGCTGCCGCCGGGCGTGAAGGGCAACATGGCGGCGCTGACCGCCGAGGGCGAGGGCAATCGTTTCATCGTGATCGCGGTCGAGACGTCGGAGAAGATTCCCGTCAACGGCCCGCCGGACAACTGCAAGAAGGTCGCTTTCGCCGGGCCGGGCATGCGCGGCCTCATCGAAGCCGTCGATGCGCCGGCGATCGACGGGGTGGAGACACAGGGGTCCCACCGCGTGATCCAGACGACCGTCGGCGGGAAGCCTCGCACCGGCGAGTTGTACAACTACGTAGCCCGCATGGGTTCGCTGGTGGTGATCGTCACGGCCAACCCGCTGGTCATCCCCGACAAGCCCGTCGCACCCGTCGACACCAAGCGCGCGAGCGAACTGCTCAGCGCGGGCGTCTCGGCCGTGAAGGCCTGAAGTTCAACGGACGTCGTGCGGCCGGAACTGGATGCTGATCCGCGGGCCGACGGGTTTCGTCGTCTTCGGTATCGCGTGCTCCCACGTGCGTTGACACGAGCCACCCATCACCAGCAGGTCACCGTGGTGATGCTGCAGCCGCAGGGATTTGCCGCCGCCACGTGGGCGCAGCGCGAAAGTCCTTGTCGCGCCGAGGCTTACGATCGCCACCATGGTGTCCTGGGTGCTGCTGCGGCCGATGTTGTCGCCGTGCCAGGCCACGCTGTCGTCGCCGCTGCGGTAGAGGCACAGACCCGCGGTGGTGAAGGGCTCGCCGAGCTCGCCGCCGTAGGTGTCATTGAGCCGTCGGCGCATCTGCTTGAGCACGGGGTGGGGCACCGGCTCGTCGATCAAGTGGTGGAAGCTGACCAGGCGCGGGACATCGAGGACGCGGTCGTACATCTGTCTGCGCTCGGCCCGCCACGGGATGACGTCGCGTAATTCGTCGAACAGCGAGTCTGCGTCGGCCAGCCAGTTCGATCGCACCTCCACCCACGCGCCACCGTCGAGATGCTGCCGCTCAGGGGCGAGGTCGAAGAGCGAGCTCTGAAGCGCCACCTCCATGCACGCCAGTTTATCGCACAGGCGTTCGAATCCTCTAGAGCCGGACCGCTCCGGGTCCCTGCCCGGCGAGGACGTCGCCGGGGTTGGACAGCGTGCACGTCTTGAGGCTCAGGCAGCCGCAGCCGATACAGCCGGCGAGGTTGTCGCGAAGCCGTTGCAGGTGCAGGATGCGATCGTCGAGGTCTTGGCGCCAGCCCGCCGACAGCTTGGCCCAGTCCTTGCTCGTCGGAACGCGGTCGGTGGGCAGGGTGGCCAGTGCCTCGCGGATGCGGGCGAGTGGAATGCCGAGGCGCTGCGACATGCGGATGAACGCGACGCGCCGAAGGCTTTCGCGGGGGTAGCGGCGTTGGTTGCCCGATGTGCGTCTGCTGGCGATCAAGCCCTGGCGCTCGTAGAAGTGCAGTGCGGAAACGGCCACACCGCTGCGGTCGGCCATCTCGCCCGGCGTCAGCTCGTGCGTGTCCATACCTGAACAATAGTTGAGGTGCCGCGCACGCGAAGAGCAATGGCGTCAGCCGCGCTACGGTGCTTACTGTGTCCGGTGCCGCGCTGGGAGTGAATTCGGAGGTCGGGACGCTGCGGGTGGTCATCCTGCACCGTCCCGGCCCCGAGCTGCAGCGGCTGACGCCGCGCAACAACGACGCACTGCTGTTCGACGGGCTGCCGTGGGTGGCCAAGGCGCAGGCCGAACACGACGCGTTCGCCGAGTTGCTGCGCTCGCGCGGCGTCGAGGTTCTGCTGGTGTCGGATCTGCTGACCGAGGCGCTGTCCAGTGGCGCGGCCAGGATGCACGGCATCTCCGCCGCGGTCGATTCGCGGCGGCTCGGACTGCCGTTGGCGCAGCAACTTTCGGCCTATCTGCGGACGCTGGAGCCGGCCGCGCTGGCACACGTGCTGATGGCGGGGATGACGTTCACCGAGCTGCCGATCGCGGGCGGCGAGGTGTCGCTGGTCCGTCGCATGCACCATGGCGGCGACTTCGTCATCGAGCCGCTGCCCAACTTGCTGTTCACCCGCGACTCGTCGTTCTGGATCGGCCCGCGCGTGGCGATCACGTCGCTGGCGCTGCCCGCACGGATTCGCGAGACATCGCTGACCGACCTGATCTACGCGCACCATCCGCGCTTCCTCGGGGTGCGACGGGCCTACGAGTCGCGGTCGGCGCCGGTGGAAGGTGGCGACGTGCTGCTGCTGTCGCCGGGTGTGGTGGCGGTTGGCGTGGGGGAGCGGACGACGCCTGCCGGTGCGGAAGCGTTGGCCCGCAGCCTGTTCGACGACGGCTTGGCGCATACGGTGTTGGCCGTGCCGATCGCGCAGGAGCGCGCGCAGATGCACCTCGACACCGTCTGCACGATGGTCGACACCGATGCCGCCGTCATGTACCCGAACATCGTCGACTCGTTGTCGGCGTTCACGATCCATCGCAACGGGGACGGCGGGGTGCGGATCGACGACGCCGCACCGTTCGTCGATGCCGCCGCCGACGCGATGGGCATCTCGAAGCTACGGGTCATCGCGACGGGCCTGGATCCCGTCACCGCCGAGCGCGAGCAGTGGGATGACGGCAACAACACGCTCGCGGTCGCGCCGGGTGTCGTCGTCGCCTACGAACGCAACATCGAGACCAATGCGCGCCTCGCCGATGCGGGTATCGAGGTGCTGCCGATCGCGGCGAGTGAACTCGGGACCGGCCGCGGCGGGCCGCGCTGCATGTCGTGCCCGGCAGCCCGCGACCCTCTGTAGTCCCTACCGCGAAATAGCATTCCTGGTTGTTATCTCGCGGTTTTCACGACCATGCCTTCTTGCTCGCGGCGCTCCCACGCGTCGCGTACACGCGCGAGGATGTCAATCTCCCGGTCTTCCTTCACCACCCTCACGTTGAGCCAATCCATGCGCGCGATGAACTCGTCGCGGCGGATGCCCTTGACGTAGGTCGCGCGGTCGCTGCGGCGATGATCACCGTCGTACTCGACGGCGACCCGGATCTCTGGCCATCCCATATCCAGGTAGGCCGCGGGCTCGCCGAACTCGAACAGCGCGATCTGCGTCTGCGGCCGCTCGTAGCCGGAGCGGATCAGCATCAGCCGCAGCCACGTCTCTTTCGGTGACTCTGCGCCGGCGTCCATCATGTCGACCGCAGTGCGGCAACAACGGACGCCGCGAGCGCCGGCGTAGCGGTGGGTCAGGGCAAGCACTTCGGGGGCGGTGACGCGGGTCGCTCGGGCGAGCGCATCGAGGTGAGCGACGGCCGCATCGAAGGGCAGATAGCGGCCGAGATCCAAGGCGGTGCGCGGTGCGGTCGCCACCGGAAGCGCGTTGGGGAATTGGCAGATCTCGTCGGCGCTGATGCGTTCTCGTCGGGTGATGACGCCTTTCGGGCTGTGGTTGTTGTCCCATATCAGCTCGACGGGCGCGGCGTCGTCGATCCACTTGGCCCCGTGCAGGGCGGCTGCGGCGCGGCCGGCGACCACGGCGCGGCGCTTCGACCACAGCCATGCTCCAAGGGCCCGGTCGCGAATCGACGGAACGCACTCACGGGTCATGTACACGTCGGTGTACATCGGTCGGTAGTTCCAGCGCAGTTGCGCTCGCGTGACGTATCCAGTGGCGACAGCTTCTGACCCGATGATGATTTCCCCCACGCAGAGATCATGCGCAGAACATTCACCCGATCGGCGAACGAGAAGCTAGGGCTGTGGATAACGCGAGATCACAACCGGGAATGCTATTTCGCGGGAGTTCGAATGGGGGCGCGTCAGCGCCAGCTGGGCAGCCAGATCTGCAGGTTCCACGTCGACTGCGAAATCGGCAGACCGGTGAGGATCGGATACAGCCACGCGAAGTTCGTGATCGCCAGCGCCACATAGCAACTGACCGCGATCAACCCCAGCGTTCTTCGCTCCGCGTTCTGGTTCGGCTGATGCAATATGTCGCCGCAGATCAACGCGATCGCCATCGCCAGGAACGGCGCCATCGTCGCGGCGTAGAAGAAATACATCTGCCGGTCGATGTCGGCAAACCACGGCAGAAAGCCCGCGCCGTAACCCACCAGCACGGCGCCATATCGCCAGTCCCTCTTGACGAACGCCCGCCACAGCGCCCACCCGAGCACGGGAACGGCGATGAACCACATGGCGGGCGTCCCCACCAACATCACGGCCTTCACACACGACTGCGCGCCGCATCCCGGGACGTTGTCCTGATCGATCGCATACAGCACCGGGCGCAACGACATCGGCCACGTCCACGGTTTGGACTCCCACGGGTGGTGATTGCCGTCGGCGTTGGTGAGCCCGGCGTGGAAGTGATACGCGTTGTAGGTGTAATGCCACAGCGACCGAATGGCATCGGGCAGAACACCGCCCGGCCCGATCGACTGGCCGACCTCGTAGCGGTTCACACCCGTTTCCGACGCGAACCACGGCGCATACGACGCCAGATAGACGCCGAACGGTATCAGGCCCAACGCATACGCCGTCGGTCCGAGGTCGCGTCGCAGCGTGCCTGCCCACGGCCTCGGCACCCGATACTGCCGTCGGGCCGCGACATCGAACGCCAGCGTCATCAACCCGAAGAACACGATGAAGTACAGCCCGGACCACTTTGTCGCACAAGCCAATCCGAGCAGCACACCCGCGCCGAAGCGCCACCACCGAACACCGAGCCGCGGTCCCCACGGCGTTTCCCCGATGCGGCCCTCGAGCAGCGCGATGTGCATGCGCTCCCGCACCTGGTCCCGGTCGACGATCAAGGCGCCGAACGCCGCGATCACGAAGAACGCGAGGAACCCGTCGAGCAACGCCGTCCGCGACGCCACGAAGTTGACCCCGTCGGCGATCAGCAGCAGGCCCGCGATCGCACCGACCAGAGTCGACCGCGTTATCCGTCGCACTGTGCGCGCCACCAGCGCAATGCCGATGACACCGAGCACCGCGCCGGTGAACCGCCAGCCCAGGCCGTTGTACCCGAAGAGCGCCTCGCCGAGTGCGATCAGCTGCTTGCCGACGGGCGGGTGCACCACCAACCCGTATCCGGGGTTGTCCTCGACGCCGTGGTTGTGCAGCATCTGCCAGGCCTGCGGGGCGTAGTGCTTCTCGTCGAAGATCGGTGTGCCCGCATCGGTCGGCGAGCGCAGGTTGAGGAACCGCGTCATCGCCGCCAGCGCCGTGATGACCGCCGTCATCGCCCAGCCGTTGAGGCGGTCGACGGGCCCGAAGTCCGCGACCGGCATCAGCGGCCCCGGGCTGATCACGGGAACCGAGCGCGCGGCCGCCTGAGGTTCGGTGGCGGTGACGGTCACGGAAGCGATCGTAGGCTGTGCGGTGATGATCCCCCGGTCGCTACGCTCCAGCCCGCCGAAATGAGCCCCGGTCGATTGCTGCTCGCGGCCACCCCGCTCGGATTGCCCGCCGACGCGTCCGCCCGGCTGACCAGCACCCTGGGCAGCGCCGACGTGGTGGCCGCCGAGGACACCCGCCGGGTGCGGACGCTCGCGGCCGCCCTGGAGGTCCGGATCACGGGCAGGGTCGTGAGCCTGTTCGACCAGAACGAGTCGACGCGGGTGCCCGCGCTCGTCGAGGACATCAAAGGTGGCGCGACGGTCCTTGTCGTCAGCGACGCCGGTATGCCCCTGATCAACGATCCCGGCTACCGGCTGGTGTCGGCCTGCGTCGAGGCCGGCCTCACGGTCAGCTGCCTGCCCGGGCCGTCGGCGGTGACGACGGCGTTGGCGGTCTCCGGCCTGCCTGCCGACCGGTTCTGTTTCGAGGGTTTCCCGCCGCGCAAGCATGCGGCGCGCAGGACGTGGCTGACGGGTCTGGCGGCTGAGGAGCGGACCGCGGTGTTCTTCGAGTCGCCGCGACGGCTGCCCGCCTTTCTGCAGGACGCGGTCGACGTGCTGGGGCCGCAGCGCCGCGCGGTGGTGTGCCGCGAGCTGACCAAGACGCACGAGGAGATCGTCCGCGGCACGCTCGCCGAGCTCGTCGAGTGGGCGGCCGACGGCGTGCTCGGCGAGATCACCGTCGTACTGGCGGGCGCCGAACCGCGCGCCGATCTGGAGACGCTGGTCGCCGAGGTGCTCGCGCTTGTCGACGACGGCGCGCGGGTCAAGGATGCGTGCGCGCAGGTCGTCGCCGCCAATCCGGGGTCGCCGTCGAAGCGCGCGCTCTACGATGCGGTTCTGCAGGCGCGCGACTGACACGGAGGCGCGATGGCTTCACCCGGCTTGGTGCTGGTGCACGGCGGTCAGCATGCCGCCGATTGCTGGGATTCGACCGTGAACGAAATCCGCCGTCAGGAACCGGGTTTCGCGGTCGTCGCGCTCGACCTGCCCGGGCGGCGTGCCAAGCCCGGTGATCTGCTCAAGGCACACATCGACGACTGGGTGGACTCGTTGGTCGCCGACATCGACGACGCGGGCATCGGCGAGTTCGTCATCGTCGGGCATTCCCTCGCCGGGCTCACCGTGCCGGGCGTCGTCGCCAAACTCGGCACCTCGCGCGTTCGGGAGATGGTGCTTGCCGCGGCGTTCGTCCCGCCGCAAGGATCGTCGGTCGTCGACACCCTGCCCGGGATCATCGGCTGGTACGCCCGCCGCAAAGCCGACACCGGTATGTCCGGCACTCTGCCGAATAGGTTGGCCGAGTTCGTGTTCTGCAACGGAATGACGCGCGAGCAGCGACGGTTCAACCGCATCCGCTTCCACGCCGAGTCGCCGTCGATCATCTTCGACAAAGTCGACCGGTCCGGCCTGCCCGATGAGGTGCCGCGCACCTGGATCCTGACGCTGCGCGACCGCGCGTTGTCGGTGGCGTCTCAACACCGGTCGATCGCCGCGCTCGGCGGCGTGCACACCATGCTGCCCGTGGACACGTGCCACAACCTGATGGTCAGCGAGCCGAAACTGTTGGCGGAGATACTCGTTGAGCGGTGTCGGCGGTATCGATGAACGGCGCCGCCTTGTGCAGGCATTCCTCCCATTCGCGGTCGGGATCCGAGTCCGCCGTGATACCTCCGCCGACGCCGAGGACGGCGGAGCCTGCCGTGTCGAACTCGACGGTTCTGATCGCCACGTTGAGCTCACACCCTGCGATCGGTGACACCAAACCGACTGTGCCGCAGTAGACTCCGCGCCGACGCGGCTCCCAGCCGCGCAACAGCCGGCGGGCCCGCTCCTTCGGTGTGCCGGTGACCGACGCAGGCGGGAACGTCGCGTCGAGCAACCTCACCAGGGGGACGTCGGATGTCACGCGCGCCGACACCGTCGACACCAGATGCCATACGCCGGGTGCGGGCCGCACCGCCAACAGTTCGGGCACCGTCACCGATCCCGTCACCGCGACCCTGCTCAGATCGTTGCGGACCAGGTCGACGATCATGATGTTCTCCGCGACGTCCTTGACCGACGCGCGCAGCGCCGCGGGATCCGCCGACCGCGGCAGCGTGCCCTTGATCGGGCTCGACGTGACCTCGTCGCCGACTCGACGCAGGAACAGTTCGGGGCTCAGCGACGCGACCGCACCCCAATTGCCCGCCAGATACGCCGCCCGCGCGGGCGACGTCCTCTCCACGCCGTCGACGAAGAAGTCGATCGGCGCGCCGTCGATCGCGCCCGTGAACTGCGTGCACACGCAGGCCTGGTAGATCTCGCCCGCGGCGATCGCCTCCAGGCAGTCGAGTACACCGCGCCGGTGCGCGTCGCGGTCTGCCTCACCCCATGCGATGCTGAAAACGCTTGCGCACAAGGGGTTTCGCACCGCCTCCCCGACCCATTCCGGAAGCGGTTCGTCGGTGAGGCTCTCGTACCACCAGTGCCCGTCGCTGTCCTGGCGCAGCACACAGTCGGTCCAGCCGCCCGCGGCCTCTGGGATGCGTGCGGGTCGCCCGTCGGCGCCCGGATCCGGGTACGACAGGTAGCCGAGCCAGCCACCACCGATCGCTTTGTCGTGAGCTGGGCGCGCCGGCGCACCCTCCGCTCCGAAATCAGAAGGGGCGACAGGCGACGTCGGCAATGACGGGGCGATGACCGCGCCGCAGCCGAACCATTCGCCGATCAGCGCGGCCGGCGGCGCCAGGCCCCGCCGTTCCGCGGCAGCCGCGACCGCCCGCAGCACCCGTGGGGCGCTGCCGAGGTCGCCGAGCCGCTCGATCCGCACCGACTCAGCTTGTCAGACGTTGCGGCTGATCTCCCGGGGGATTTCCACGCCGGACAACTTCTCCGGATTGCGCATGGCGTAGAAGTGGGTGATCAGCCCGTCGGTGACCTCGACGGTGATGACGCCCTCGAAGCTGTCGCCGAGATACAGCTTCAACGCGGGCGCGTTGTTGTACATCGCGGGCTCGACGCGGCCCCCCTCGCCCGCCAGCCGCACCAGGCCGACCACCAGCTTCGCCACCTTCTGCGCACCGGAAACCGGCCTGCGTGCCGCGCTGACCTTCCCGTCGCTGTCGGCGGTCCACACCACGTCGGACGACAGCATCTCCAGCAGCCCGTCCACGTCGCCGGTGGACGCGGCGGCGAAGAAGCGCGCGGTGATCTCCGCCGACGCCTTCGGGTCGACGGGCTCGAACCGCTTTCGTCGGGCCTGCACATGCTCGCGGGCCCGGTGCGCGAGCTGGCGGACGGCGCCGGGCGACTTCTCGATCGTCGACGCGATCTCCTCGTGGCTGAAGCCGAACACCTCGCGCAGCACGAACACCGCCCGCTCGTCGGGGCTCAGCGTCTCCAGCACGACGAGCATGGCCATCGACACCGACTCGGCGAGCACCACGTCGGCCGCGGCGTCCTTCGGCTCGAGCAGCAGCGGCTCGGGCAGCCACGGGCCGACGTAGTCCTCACGCCTGCGGGACTGCGCCCGCAGGGCGTTGAGCGATTGCCGGGTGACGAGCTGGGCGAGGTAGGACTTCGTGTCGCGGACCGTCGCGAGGTCCACCTCCGCCCAGCGCAGGTAGCTCTCCTGCAGCACGTCGTCGGATTCCGTTGCGCTGCCCAGGATCTCGTAGGCGATCGTGAACAGCAGCGGTCGCAGAAGCGTGAACCGCTCGGCGTGCTCGTCACCCGGCTTCGTGTTCATCCGCCTAAGCCCTCCTCGCGTGCGGGGGAAGCGACGCCACCTTAGCGGCTTCCGCCACCTGCTCGGCGCGGTCCGGCCCCTTGAAGGACTTGTACGAGCCCGGCTTGTTCGCCTCACCCGCAAGCCACTTCACTGTCCACCGGCACACCTGCTCCTTGACGAACGCGCCCGCCTTGCCGCCGATGTAGACGGTGGTCGGTGTGTCGTCCTTGTGTTGCAGCTGCACCGTGCCTGCCCCGCGGCCCAGGCTGATGCACTGACCCGACATCGGCACGCTGACGTCAGCGGGTGCGTTTCCCTCGATGCGGCTCAGGACCGTGTTCGCGGCCTGCGCGCCGAGCGGGAGTCCGGCCTGGCAGCTCATCCGGAACGGCAGGCCAGACGGTGAGACGGCATCGCCTGTCCCGACGATGCGGTCGTCGTCGACGCTGGTGAGCGTCTCGTCGGTGAGGAGGCGTCCCAGCGCGTCGGTGGTGAGCCCGCTGGCCGCGGCGAGGCCGGGGACGCCGAACCCGGCCGTCCACACCGTGACCGCGCTGGGCAGCCACTGGCCGTCGGTCAGGAGAACAGCTTCGGCGTTCACCGCGTACACCGGTGTCTCGATCACCGTGACACCGAGCTTGTGCAGCCGCTTGGCGACCGACCGGCGGCCGGAGTCCGCGAGCGACGGGGCCAGCTTGTTGCTGACGAGCGTGACGGTGCGGCCGGCTTCGGCGAACTCGGAGGCCGCCTCGATTCCGGTGAGGCCGCCGCCGACGACGACGATCGGCGCGGACATCGGAGTGTCTGCAAGCCGGGCCCGCAGCCGCTGCGCCTGCTCGAGTTCGCTGAGCGGATAAGCGAATTCGCGGGCGCCCTGCACGCCGGCCGGGACCGCGCCGGTGCTGCCGACGGCGTAGACGAGATAGTCGTAGTCCAGCGCCGCCCCGGATGTCAGCTCGACGCGGCGGGCGGCGGCGTCGATACGCTCGGCGCCGTCGACGACCAGCCGGACGTCGCCGTTGAGCACCGTCGCGAAGTCCTCGACCGCGTCGTCGTTGTCGATCGCCAGCTGGTGCAGGCGGATCCGCTCGACGAACTGTGCGCGCGGGTTCACCAGCGTGACGTCGGTGGCGCCCTTGCACAGTCGGTTGGCGGCCATCACGCCGGCGTAGCCGCCACCGATCACCACGACGCGGGTCTTGCTTTCGGTCATTTCGTCTCCTCGGGTCATCCGGTGCACCATTGCGCCGGTCTGACCTCGAGACACCGCCGACCCGCGGAGTGTGACAGCAGGCGCCGCGAATGTGGCCGACGTCACGATCGGCTGATCGTGCGGGGCGTCGTGACGCTCGCCAGCTTGTCCGGGTTGCGCATCGCGTACAGGTTGGTGATCTCCCCGTCGACGATCTCGAACACCAGCACGCCCTCGACGTGGTCGCCGTCGCCGTAGACGACCATCGCGGGCGCGCTGTTGTAGACGGCCTTCTCGAACCGGATGTCCATCCGCTTCGTTGCGCGGAAAAGCGCCATCATCACCGTGGCCACCTTTCTCGCACCGACGAGCGGCCGCGGCGACGCGGTCGCCTTGCCGCCGTGGTCGGCCGTCCAGGTGGCGCCCGGGGCCAGCAGCGCCATCAGTCCGTCCATGTCGCCGGTACTGGCCGCGGCAAGAAACTGTTCGGTGATCTGAGTGTTGCGCTTCGCGTCGACCGGGCCGAATCGGTTGCGACGCGCGTGCACGTGTTCGCGCGCCCGGTGCGCCATTTGACGCACCGACCCCGCCGACCTGCCCACTGCCCCGGCGATTTCCTCGTAGTCGAAGCCGAACACCTCGCGGAGGACGAACACCGCCCGCTCGTCGGGGGTCAGGGTTTCGAGCAGCACCAGCATGGCCATCGAAACTGATTCGGCAAGAACGACATCGGTTGACGCATCGTTGTCGATCAGGACGGGCTCGGGCAGCCAGGGTCCGACGTAGTCCTCGCGACGGCGGGCCCGCGTCCGCAGCGCATTGAGGGCCTGGCTGGTGACCAACTGTGCGAGATACGACTTGGTGTCGCGCACCGTCGCGAGGTCCACTTCGGCCCACCGCAAATAGCTGTCCTGCAGGACGTCGTCGGATTCGGTTGCCGAGCCGAGGATTTCGTA
Organism: Mycobacterium sp.; assembly: GCA_035279185.1. Lineage (GTDB taxonomy): Bacteria > Actinomycetota > Actinomycetes > Mycobacteriales > Mycobacteriaceae > Mycobacterium. Next base: position 2,467 of record DATEIG010000223.1, on the reverse strand, counting down.
GACGATCGTGAACAGCAGCGGCCGCAGGTGGGTGAACCGCTCCGCGTGGTCGCCGTTCACGGATTCGTGACCCGCTGAGGTGTGAACGCGGCCTGCGCGGGGCGCGGGCCGCCCTTGAACCAGAATGTCGAGCCGGGCTTGCGTGCCTCGTGGCGAAGTCCCCACAGCGTCCCCCTGCAGATCCCTTCCTTCAGCTTTGCCGTCATGCGCCCGCTGAGGTAGGCGTTCACTGCCGAGTCGTCCTTGCGTGCGAACTGCACAATGCCCCTGCGTCGGCCGAGGCTGATGCACGCCCCAACCAACGCGTACTCGAAGCGTGCAGGCGTCTCATCCGCGATTCGGCTCAGCACCGTGTTCGCCGCCTGCGGTCCCAGTTGGCTGGCCGATGCGCAGCACATGCGGAGCGGCTGGTCCGACGGTGACGCGCAGTCGCCCGCGGCAACGATGCGCTCGTCGTCAATGCTCGTCAGTGTCTCGTCGGTGAGCAGGCGGCCCATGTCGTCGGTGCTCAACCCGCTGGCGGTGGCGAGGGCAGGCACGCCGAATCCCGCCGTCCAGATGGTCGCAGCGCTCGGGCGGACAGCACCGTCGGCGAAGACGACGGCATCGCGGCGGACCTCGGTCACCACGTCGGTTTCGAGTGCCACGACGCCTAGCCTGCGCAACACCTTGGCGACCGACCGACGACCGGGCTCCGACAGATACGGCCCGAGCCGTCCGCCGCAGACGAGGGTGACCTTGCGACCCTGCTCCGCGAGTTCGGACGCCGTCTCGATACCGGTGAGGCCCGCGCCGACCACCGTCACCGGCGCGTCGGGATGCAGCTCGTCGAGGGCGGCGCGCAGTCGCTGCGCCTGCTCCAGTTCGGCTACCGGGTAAGCGAATTCGGCACCGTTGACGGCCGCAGGCACGGCTCCGGTACTGCCGACGGCGTAGATGACGTAGTCGTAGCCGAGCGGAGGACGCGATGCGAATTCGATCGTGCGGTTCGCCGAGTCGATGCGAGTTGCGGTGTCGACGACGAGATCGATGCCGTGGCCGAGCAGGCTGCCGTAGTCGGCGGTGGCCTCGTAATTGCCCGCGGCGTGCTGATGCAGCCTGATGCGCTCGACGAACGTCGGGCGCGGATTGATCAGCGTGATGTCGATGTCGGCGCGCAACCGCAGATGGTTGGCCGCCAGTGTGCCCGCGTATCCGCCGCCGATGACGACGACGTGTGTGCGCTTGCCGGTCATGGTGTCTCCTCTTCTCTCGGTGATGCCCTCAAGACACCGCCGACGCGTGAGACGTGACAAAAAGTGACGCGCGTCACTCTCGTCAGAGGAGGTCAGTCCGCCACGTAACGCGGGAAGACGCCGACCGGGGCGGGCAACTGCGTGCCCGGCGCGAGACGGGTGCCGATCGCGGCGAAGGTCCGCGCATCGTCGGGCTGGCCGAGGAGGTCGAGCAGCTTGGCCGACGACTCCGGCATCACCGGCTGCGTCAGCAGGGCGGCCACCCGCACCACCTCCATCGTCGTGTAGAGCACCGTGCGGAACCGCTGCTGATCGGCTTCGGCCTCGGACTTGCGCAACACCCACGGCTCCTGCGCGGAGAAGTACCGGTTGGCCTCGCCGAGCATCGACCAGATGGCCTCCAACGCGAGATGCATCGCAGGCACGTCGAAGTGGGCGCGCACCGTCGACAGCAGCGTCTCGCCCGCGCGGTCCAACAACCCGCGGTCGTCCTCGGTGAAGTCGCCCGGCTCGGGCACGATTCCGTCGAGGTTCTTGGCCACCATCGACAGCGACCGCTGCGCGAGGTTGCCCAGCTCGTTGGCGAGGTCGGCGTTGATCCGGTTGATGATCGCGTCCTCGCTGTAGTTGCCGTCCTGCCCGAACGGCACCTCGCGAAGAAAGAAGTAGCGCACCTGGTCGACGCCGAACACGTCGACGAGGTTGATCGGGTCGACGACATTGCCCACCGACTTGCTCATCTTCTCGCCCCGGTTGAGCACGAACCCGTGCACGAAAACCCTGCGCGGCAACTCGATTCCCGCCGACATCAGAAATGCGGACCAGTAGACGGTGTGGAACCGGATGATGTCCTTGCCGATCATGTGCAGATCGGCGGGCCAGAACCGCGTGAACATCTCCGACGACGTGTCGGGGAAGCCGACGCCGGTCAGATAGTTCGTCAGCGCGTCGACCCACACGTACATCACGTGGTCGGGATGGTCGGGTACCGGGACGCCCCAGTCGAATGTCGTCCGCGAGATCGACAGGTCGCGCAGGCTGCCGGAGACGAAGCTGACCACGTCATTGCGGCGGACGTCCGTCCCGATGAACTCGGGATGGGCCTCGTAGAGGGCGAGCAGCCGCTCGGCGTACGCCGACAGCCGGAAGAAGTACGTCTGCTCCTCGGTCCACGTCACCGGAGCGCCGGTCTCGACGGCGACGCGTACCCCGTCGTCGCCGACGGCCGTCTC
>DATEIG010000222.1:0-5804 GCA_035279185.1 Mycobacterium sp. | reverse complement strand
GGCCATGCCGCGGCGCTGGATGCGCTCGAGCGGCAGCCCCGCGACCTCCTGCCAGTAGCCGACCGCCTCGTCATCGTCGAGATAGACAGTGGCCCAAAGCTTTTCGGGATCGAACCCGTAGCCGCCCTGATCAACAGGGTTGGTCAGCAGCGACCAGGCCAGCTCGATGGCGCCCTTCTTGAAGTAGTCGCCGAACGAGAAGTTGCCTGCCATCTGGAAGAACGTGTTGTGGCGCGTCGTGATGCCGACCTCGTCGATGTCGGGCGTGCGGATGCATTTCTGGATGCTGGTCGCGCGCTTCCACGGCGCGGCGCGCTGGCCCAGGAAATACGGCACGAACTGCACCATGCCCGCGTTGACGAACAGCAGGTTGGGGTCGTCGAGTATCACCGAGGCGCTGGGCACCTCGGTGTGGCCCGCGTTCACGAAGTGATCGAGGAATCGCTTCCTGATCTCGTGTGTCTGCACGTCCGCTGTCCTCTTGTTTCCCGCGACTGATCAATAACCGACCGCACTACAGTACCGGGCACATTTGTCGCGATTGAATCAGCCGTTTACGAAGCTCAACCGCACGGACCGGCGTGGGTTGTCCCTGTTCAGGTCGACGAGCACGACGCTCTGCCACGTTCCCAGCAACGGCTTGCCGCCTTGCACCGGCACCGTGACCGACGGTGCGACCAGAGCGGGAAGAACGTGGTCGGCCCCGTGACCCGGCGACCCGTGGGCGTGGCGGTAGCGGTCGTCGCGGGGCAGCAGGTTCTCCAGCGTGTCGATCAGATCGTCGTCGGAACCCGCCCCCGTCTCGATGATCGCCACCCCTGCGGTGGCATGGGGGACGAAGACGTTGCACAGACCGTCCTGGTGAGCAGCGCAGAAGGCGCGCACGTCGTCGGTCAGATCGACGGTCCGCCGCTGTGCGGTGTCGACCTCGAGTACGTCGGTGTTCATCAATCCAGGCTACGGACCCTTGTCGCCGGCGGCCGCTCGGAGGAAGCTGATCGATGGTGGGTGGCGCCACCGGGGCGCCGCCCCAGAGAAGAGGGGGTGGGTCGTGTACGCGCGCTCTACCACTATCCAGGCACAACCTTCGGCCATCGACGACGGAATCGCATTCGTCCGCGACGAAGTGATGCCTGCTCTTCAGACGATGCAGGGCTACGTCGGGCTCTCCCTTCTGGTGGACCGGGAGTCGTGTCGGTGCATCGCCACCAGCGCGTGGGAGACCCAGGACGCCCTGCGCACGAGTACGGAAGCTGCGGCGCCGCTGCGCGAGGAGGCCGGTATGCGCTTCGGCGGCGGCGACGTCTCGGTCGAAGCGTGGGAGATCGGCGCGATGCACCGCGAGCATCGGGCCGGCGACGGCGCCTGCGTGCGGGCGACGTGGATCAAGATGCCCCGCGACCATGTCGACCGCGCCGTCGACTTCTACCGAACCTCCGTGCTGCCCGCCCTCGAAGACCTGGAGGGGTTCTGCAGTGCCAGCTTCATGCTGAACCGTGAGACCGGACGGGGCGTGTCCTCGGCGACCTTCGACAGCCGCGATGCGATGGACCGCAATCAGGAGGCCGCGCGGGAACTGCGGAACGCGCGGACGCGCGAACTGGGCGCGGACATCATCGACGTCGGCGAGTTCGAACTCGCGGTGGCCCACCTGCGCCTGCCCGAGATGGCGTGAGGGCACGTCGCCGTCGATTGACGCAGGCGTTTATTAGGTAGGCACCGAGGGTATTTCATCTCCACCCAATACCGCCCTAGAGAGGTAGAGATGACCATCACCGGCGTTATCACCGCAATACTCATCGGCATCGTGGTCGGTGTCCTCGGCCGACTGGTCGTGCCGGGCAGGCAGCCCATCGGCATGCTCGTGACCGTGCTCATCGGCATCGTCGGCGCCTTCCTCGGTACCGCGATCGCACGCATGCTCGGAATCCCCACCGTGACCAACGGAATCGACTGGCTGGAGCTCCTCGTCCAGGTCATCGTCGCAGCGCTCGGCGTCGCTCTCGTCTCGTCGATGATGGGACGCAGGCGCACCGGCGTCATGGGCGGACGCAGGCGCTCGGGTCTGCTCCGCTAACCCCTACGCACGAAACGAGCCCGGCGGCATCCCCTGGCCGCCGGGCTCGCGCGTGTTCAGACCGACGTCACCAGTGCGTCGAGCTCCTCGTAACCCTCGGTCATCCCACCCTCCATGCCCGAGGACAGCAGCGCGTCCCGCGCTTCGGTGTTCGGGCAGATGGATCGACCGCGCAGCCGGCTGCGGCCCTCGGCGAGACCCTCGAACCACATGAACTCGATGTTCACCATGTCCGGCGCTCCCTCGAATTCGAACGTCTGGATGATCAACTCGTTCTCCCGCACGGCGTGGAAGGTTCCGTTGAACCGGAAGTCGCCGTGCTCGGTGGAGTGCACATAGCGGTATCCGCCGTGGGTCCTGAAGTCCCACTCGTCGATTCGCATCTCGATACCGTGCGGGCCGAGCCACTGTTGGACCAGTTCGGGCTCGGCGTGCGCGCGGAACAGCGCCTCCACCGGAGCGTCGAACTCCCGGGTGAATTCCATTGCCAGGGTGTCGACAGGAGCCCGCAGGTCCAGTGCGTTCGTCATCGTTTCCTTCCCTTCTGTTCTGTGTCGGTCATCTGCACCAGCAGAGTGTCCAGCCGGCGGTAATTGCGTTCGGCGTCAAGCCGATATCGGTCGATCCATGCGGTCAGCCCTTCCAGCGCCGCTGCATTTAGATGGACGGGCCTTCGCTGCGCATCGCGGGTCCTGGTGACCAGCCCGGCCTGTTCGAGAACTTGAATGTGTTTGGAGACAGCCTGTTTCGTGATATCGAACGGCTCGGCGAGTTCGTTGACCGTCGCGGGCCCGCGGGACAGCCGCGCGACCATGGCACGGCGTATCGGGTCCGCGAGCGCCATGAAGGCGCGATCCATCCGCGCATCGACATCGTCATCACTCCTCATAATCAACCTTGCGCTTGATCAATGAATTGGTTGACTAGAACGGTAGGAGGTTGTGAGCGGGGTGTCAAGGCCGAGTGAGGACTCAGCGTCTACGGCGGATGATCGCGCGCAACTTGTCCAGCCTGCTTGCGATCTCGCGTTCCGCGCCGTGGCTGGTCGGCTGATAGTAGTCGACGCCCACCAACTCGTCGGGCGGATACTGTTGCGGCACAACGCCGTCAGGGTCGTCGTGGCTGTACCTGTAGCCGACGGCGTTACCGAGCGACTCCGCGCCGGAGTAGTGCCCGTCGCGGAGGTGGGGCGGGACGAGTCCAGCCTTGCCCTGTCGGACATCGCTCATCGCCGCGCCGATGGCCGTCGTCACCGCGTTCGATTTCGGTGCCGTGGCGAGATGCACCGTGCAATGAGCAAGCGTCAGTTGGGCTTCGGGCATGCCGATCAGCTGCACCGTCTGGGCGGCGGCCACCGCGGTCAACAGCGCGGTCGGGTCGGCCATCCCGATGTCCTCGCTGGCGAGGATCATCAACCGCCGGGCGATGAAGCGCGGGTCCTCCCCCGCGACCAGCATGCGCGCCAGGTAGTGCACGGCCGCGTCGACGTCGCTTCCGCGAACGGATTTGATGAACGCGCTGATGACGTCGTAGTGCTGATCGCCGTCGCGGTCATACCGGACCGCGGCCTTGTCCAGCGACTGCTCCACCGTCTCGACGGTGACCGTCTCGCCGGCCTCCGCCGCCACCTCCAGCGCCGTCAGCGCCCGCCTGGCATCCCCCGCCGCCAACTGGACCAGCAGGTCGACCGCGTCGTCGTCGACCTTGACCGTCCCTGCCAGCCCCCGTGGGTCTTCGATCGCACGCGTGACGACCGTGCGCACGCCGTCCGCGGTGAGCGGCTGTAACTGCAGGATCAGCGACCGCGACAACAGCGGAGCGACGACCGAGAAGGATGGGTTCTCCGTGGTGGCCGCCACCAGCAGCACCACCCGGTTCTCGACGGCGCTGAGCAGCGCGTCCTGCTGGGTCTTGGAGAACCGGTGCACCTCGTCGATGAACAACACGGTCTGTTCGCCGTACGCGGCGGCCCTGCGCGCCACGTCGATGACGGCGCGGACTTCCTTGACACCCGCCGACAGCGCCGACAGCGCCTCGAACCGGCGGCCGGTGGCCTGCGAGATCAGCGACGCGAGCGTCGTCTTACCCGTGCCCGGCGGGCCGTAGAGGATCACCGACGCCGCGCCGGAGCCTTCGACCAAGCGGCGCATCGGCGAGTTGGGCTGGAGCAGGTGATCCTGGCCGACGACCTCTTCCAGAGAGGCCGGCCGCATCCGCACGGCCAGCGGGCTCGACGCCCCCGCGGGCCCCGTCGCGCCCCCGCTGGAGGTGGGCTCTCCCGGGACGTCGAACAGACCGTCAGACACGCTCTCTGCATACCACGGCGCTGCGACTCACGGCGCCGTGACGAAGTCGATCAGCTCCTCGACCCGCCCGATGAGCGCGGGCTCGAGGTCGTTCCAGTCGCGCACCCTGCCGCGGATGCGCTGCCACGCCCTCGCCGTGTCGGCCTGCTGGGCGTGCGGCCAGCCGAGCGCGCGGCACACGCCCTTCTTCCAGTCCGTCCCCTTCGGCACGGTCGGCCAGGCCTTGACACCGATCCGTTCCGGTTTGACCGCCTGCCAGATGTCGATGAACGGATGGCCGACGACGAGCGTGTGCGCGCCACCGGGGCCGCGCCGCACCGCTTCGGCGATGCGCGCCTCCTTCGACCCGGCGACGAGGTGGTCGACCAGCACACCCAGCCGCCGACCGGGCGCGGGCCGGAACTCCGTGACGATGGCGGCCAGGTCGTCGACCCCGCCGAGGTACTCGACGACCACACCCTCGATCCTCAGGTCGTCACCCCAGACCTGCTCGACGAGTTCCGCGTCGTGGCGCCCCTCGACGTAGATGCGGCTGGACAGCGCCACCTTCGCCTTCGCGCCGTGCACCGCGACGGATCCGGATGCGGTGCGCGCACCCGGTGTCGGGCCGACGCGGCGAGGGGCGGTGAGGATCACCGGCCTGCCGTCGATCAGGTAGCCCGGGCCGACGGGAAACGGCTTGCGGCGACCGTGCCTGTCCTCCAGTTCCATTCGGCCGTACTCGATCCGGACCACTGCACCGACATAGCCTGTCTGCGCGTCCTCCACCACCATCCCCATCTCGACGGGTAATTCCGCCGAGCGGGGTCTCTTATGGGGATTGTCGGCAAGCACGTCGGCGCCATAGCGATCAGCCACCGGGTGATCGTAGGGGCACATCCGCGCTCGGGTACCGCGACACGGCCGAGGACGTCGCGGGCGAATTTCCAACGCGGATGCGGATATCCGGGCACGATCAAACGGTGACCGATCTTGACGACTACGGGCCGTGGGCGGTCGTCGCGGGCGGTTCGGAAGGCGTCGGCGCCGAATTCGCCACACAGCTCGCCGCCGCGGGCCTGAACCTGGTTCTGCTCGCACGCAAGCCCGGCCCGCTGGACGCGACGGCCGACGCATGCCGGGCACACGGGGTCGACGTCCGCACCCTGGCCATCGACCTCGTCGACGCCGCGAACATCGATCGACTCTTCGATCTGACGGCCGACCTCGAGGTCGGGTTGCTGGTGTTCAATGCGGGCGCCAACACGTGCAGCGAGCAGTTCCTCGACGGTGATCTCGCGGATTTCCAGCGGGTCATCGACCTCAACATCGTCGCCGCGATGCGGCTGGCGCAGCACTACGGGCGGCCCATGCGCGATCGCAGGCGCGGCGGCATCCTGCTCGTCGGCTCCCTGGCCGGCTATCTCGGCTCGGTGCGCCAC